>JANOYE010000247.1:0-2784 GCA_031428695.1 Rhodoferax sp.
GGCAGGTGTGGCAGGTGTGGCAGGTGTGGCAGGTGTGGCAGGTGTGGCGGGTGTAGTGGGGGTAGTGGAGCCGCTTGCAACTGCCGCTGTACCGCCACCACCACCCCCGCAGGCCAGCAGGCTGAGACAAACGGCCACAACTACGGTTAAACGCAGGGCAAACGGGTGGGTGGGTGTGGACATGGGCAGGTTTCTTGGAGTGGATGACAAGAGGCGTTGTTAACGTTCGCGCAAGCTGGTTTGCCCGGCGTTTTGAATCGGGCTGAGCAAATACTCAATCACCCGCCGCTGCCCGGTTTTGATCTCGGCGGTGATGTTCATGCCAGGGCTCAGGTTGACGCGTTTGCCGTCGATCAGCATGTCTTTTTGGCTCAGCGCCAAGGTGGCCGGGTAATACGAACCTTTCTTTTCATCGGTCACCGCGTCTGCCGTGACGATGTCTACCCTGGCTTTGACGGTGCCGTATTTGGTGTAGGGGAAGGTCTCCAACTTCACCTCGGCGGTTTGCCCAGCGTTGACAAAGCCGATGTCTTGGTTGGCGATGGTCACTTCGGCGGTGACCGTGGCTGAATCGGGCACGACGATCATCAGCGGTTGGGCGCTGGTGACGACACCGCCCACGCTGTGGATGGCGAGCTGTTGGATGACGCCCGCCACCGGCGCGGTGAGCTGGGTTTGGCGCTCGCGCTGGCTGGCTTTGTGGTGCTCGGCGCTGAGTTGTTCGAGTTTGCTGGAAGCCAGCGCATGGCGGTCGTTCAACTGGCGTTGGGCCTCCGCCTGGTAGGCGGCTTTGGCGTGTTCGGTCTCGGTCAGGGCCGATTGCGCCTCTTGCAGGCGCGCGCGCTGGGTGGCCAAATCCCGCTCCAGCTCCACACGTTCTCTTGTTTTGTCTTGGGTGGCGTGGCTGGAGATGAAACCTTCGCCGACCAGGTTTTTGTAATCAGCCTCGCGGGTTTGCGCCATGGGGATGGTGCTTTGCAGTTTGCTGATGCTGGCTTGCACGGTGGCCACTTCGGCCTGGCGGCGGGCGGCCTCGGCATCAAGCTTGGCGAGTTTGGCGCGGATGTCTTGCCACTCAGAATTCAGTTGAGTTTGAGTGGATTGATGATCAATCGAACCCATATTGGGTATGATTGACGGTGTTTTTGTGAAACCTAGAGTTTTTAATGAAGTATCGAGACTCAAGTCACGTGAAATGGCGTTTGTTTGCTTCGTATTTGATAGCGTATTCCTCAACGTGCTTGAGAGCATGCTTTGGAGCGACTGGGTTCTGAAGACTTCAGAAGCAGCAGCCTTGATCTGCTCTTGCACGCCCGCCTTGTCTGCACTGGCGATGGTTGGGTCCAGCTCCACCAGCACTTGGCCCGCCTGCACCCGGTCGCCGTCTTTCACAAGCACTTTGCGCACGATGCTGGCTTCCAATGGCTGGATCACTTTGGTGCGGTCGCCCACGATGATGCGGCCTGGGGCCACGGCGACGATGTCGACCTGGCCGAAGTAGGCCCAGGCGATGGCGATGAGAAACAGCGCGATGATGGCGTAAGCAAAACGCCTCGGCGCTGGGTGCACCGGGGTGTCTTGCAGGCTCAGGGCGGCGGGCAAGAAGGCGGCTTCATCGGCCAGGCGCGTGGGGCCAGCGAGTTCGGTACGGTGCGACCAAGCGGCGGCGAAGATGGCGCGGTAGCGGGCCAGAAGGTCAACAACCGGGTGGCCCGCCTTTGCGGCAGGTTGCTCGGGAATAGCAGTGGGCGTCATGGCAGCATTTTTGATATCATGTGACGATGAACAACAAGCAACGCAAAACCCTGGAAAAGGTGTTTGCGCGGCCCGTCGTCAAGAATCTGGAATGGGCCGAGCTTGAAGGGCTGTTGGTGGCGCTGGGGGCCCAAAGGGTGAACCGGGGTGGTTCGATGGTCAGCTTTTTTCTGGGGAATGAACGGGCCGACTTCCACCGGCCGCACCCGGCGAAAGAGGCAAAGCCATACCAAGTGCGATGCGCGCGCGAGTTTTTGGATTTGGCAGGAGTAAAACCATGAGTGATTCGATGACCTATATGGGGTACAGCGCCCGGATTGAATACAGTGAAGAGGATGGGTGTTTTATTGGCCGCATCGCCGGCATCCGGGCCGTGGTCGGATTTCATGCCGACACTGTGGCAGGCCTGCGCTCGGCGTTCGAGCAAGCGGTAGACCACTACATTGATTTGGCCATGGAGCGCGGCCAAACTCCCGAAAAGCCGTTTTCGGGTCGCATGATGCTGCGCCTGCCCAGCCAGGTGCATGCCCATGTGAGCGCCGCCGCCGAGCGTGCAGGCCTGAGCGTGAACCAATGGGCAGCCAAAGCGCTTGAACAAGCCAGTCACGTTTGACTTTCTGCCTTGAGGCTGGCCGAGCTTGATTTTTCAGGCTGCGTGCCATCCTGCATGCGCCACAAATGCGCATACAAGCCCTGCGGCTTGGCCACCAGCGCCTCGTGCGCCCCGGCCTCGACGATCTTGCCTTTGTCCATCACGATGATGCGGTTGGCGTGGCGCACGGCAGAGAGGCGGTGGGCGATGACGAGCACGGTGCGGCCCTGGGCGATGAACTGCATGTTTTTCTGGATGATGGCCTCTGATTCGTAATCCAGCGCGCTGGTGGCTTCATCGAAGATCAGGATGCGCGGGTTGGTGAACAAGGCGCGGGCAATGGCGATGCGCTGGCGCTGGCCGCCGCTCAGGGTGCTGCCTTGTTCGCCGACCACGGTGTCATAGGCTTCGGGCAACTCGCTGATGAACTCGTGCGC
>JANOYE010000248.1:0-1816 GCA_031428695.1 Rhodoferax sp.
CTTCATGGAAACCTGCCACCTGCTCCTGTATGGCGAGCTGCCTGACGCGCCGGCCAAGGCCAAGTTCAGCCGCCTGGTGAGCACCCACACCATGGTCAACGAGCAGATGCAGTTCTTCCTGCGTGGCTTTCGCCGCGACGCGCACCCGATGGCCATCATGACCGGCCTGGTCGGCGCCCTTTCGGCCTTCTACCACGACAGCACTGACATCAACAACGCCCAGCACCGCGAAATCGCGGCGATCCGCCTGATCGCCAAAATGCCCACCTTGGTGGCGATGGCCTACAAATACACCGTCGGCCAGCCTTTCATCTACCCGCGCAACGACCTCTCCTACGCCGGCAACTTCCTGCACATGATGTTCGCCACGCCGTGTGAGAAGTACGAGGTCAGCCCGGTCTTGGAGCGCGCGGTCGACCGCATCTTCACGCTGCACGCCGACCACGAGCAAAACGCCTCCACCTCCACCGTGCGCTTGTGCGGCTCCTCGGGAACCAACCCGTTTGCCGCCATTGCAGCGGGCGTGGCCTGCCTGTGGGGCCCCGCGCACGGCGGCGCCAATGAAGCGGCGCTGAATATGCTCGAAGACCTTCAGCGCATGGGCGGCGTCTCCAAAGTCGGCGAGTTCATGGAGAAAGCCAAAGACAAGAATTCGGGCGTGAAGCTGATGGGTTTTGGCCACCGCGTCTACAAAAACTACGACCCGCGCGCCAAGCTGATGCAAGAAACCTGCAAAGAAGTGCTGGCCGAGCTGGGCCTGGAGAATGACCCTTTGTTCAAACTCGCCATGCAGCTGGAAAAAATCGCCCTCGAAGACGACTATTTCGTCAGCCGCAAGCTCTACCCGAACGTCGACTTCTACAGCGGCATCGTGCAGCGCGCGATCGGTATTCCGGTGCCCTTGTTCACTGCGATTTTCGCCTTGGCCCGCACTGTCGGCTGGATCGCGCAGTTGAATGAAATGATTGGCGATCCGGAGTACAAAATTGGCCGCCCACGCCAGTTGTTCACCGGCTCTACCGCGCGCCAGGTGCAGCCGATTGGCACGCGCTGAGTTTTAGCATTGGAGACTGGGTGAGATAATTTTTTTGCTATATTTAATATAGCACACTATCCAATAGATACGTGACTTGAAGGCCGATTTTCTTGACATCCTCGGGAAATCGGCCTTTTTTGTTGCAAAAATTAACTCGTATGTTAACTTTTTGGCTTTCCGTTAAGCAAGCCCGAAAGGCCGGCAAACGGATTGGGCTTTTCACTCGCGGCTTCAAAATCCGCGTCTGCGGCTGACATCGGCACCGCCGTCGGGCAGGCTTCGTGGCGCGGAATCAGCGGCAGCGCCATCACCAGCTCGTCTTCGATCAGCCCGGCCAAGTCAAAGTCCCTCGCTTGCACAAGCAAGTCTTCTTCGCAGTCGTCGTCCTGCTCCTGCGCGATGGCCTCAGAAGCGACAAAACGGAACTCGCGCGCCAATTCGACGGGCAAATCCAACGGCTCCAGGCAACGCTGGCAGACCAGAGGGAAACGCGTGGACAGCGTCAGCTTCAACCAGGCCTCGGCAGCGCCCGCCGCGCCCGTGCGGCTGGCGAACTGGGCCGACCACTTCAAAGACAAGTCGGGCTGCAGGTCTCTAAAATCATGCGTTACCCGCTCATAATTCAATAGCGAGTCAAGACCCGAGACGTGCTCGCTGCCCAAGGCCATGGTTTTGATGTCAAGGCGCTTTGGCGGCAGTTCTGGTTTCATGGGTTCAGTGTAAGACAATCGATCCATGGCAGATCATTCACCGACAAAATCCGCTTCCCAGCTGGATTCA
>JANOYE010000249.1:0-35180 GCA_031428695.1 Rhodoferax sp.
GGCCTGCTGCCCACGCACGGCCGCTTCGACTACCAGGCGATTCACCAACGCGCCGCCTACCGCTGGCCCAATGGTGCAGGCTTGGCGGTTTATCTCGGCTTCAACATCGAACATTTCGCTTTTGGCGAAGGCCTGGGCGCCGCCATTGGCCCGGCCAGCCCGCAACCCGATGTGCTGAACTACAGCTGGCGCGAATACGGCAACCGTGTGGGCGCGTGGCGCTGCCTGGAGCTGTTTGACAGCCTGGGCCTGCCCGCAGCGGCCTTGATCAACACCGCCCTTTACGACCACTGCCCCGAGTTGATTGCCGCATGTGTGGCCCGCGGCGATGAGCTGGTGGGCCACGGCCACAGCAATGCCGAGCGGCAAAGCGCGCTGGATGAAGGCAGCGAACGCGCGCTCTTGAAAATGTGCCGAGAGCGCATCCAAACGGAAAGCGGCCAGCCGCCAGCCGGTTGGCTGTCACCCTGGATTTCCGAGAGCCTGCATACGCCCGACCTGCTGGCCGAAACGGGCTACGGCTACACCCTGAACTGGTGCCACGACGACCAGCCGATGCCGATGCGCACGCGAAGCGGCCAACCCCTGTGGGCGGTGCCTTACCCCCAAGAGTTGAACGACATCCCGATGATCATCGCCCGCCAGATGGACGGCAAAGACTTCGCCCAAATGATCATAGACCAGCTGGATGAAATGCTCGATCAATCACGTGCGCCCGGTTCAGCGCCGCTGGTGATGGGCATCGCCCTGCACCCCTACATCGTCGGCCAGCCCTATCGGCTGCGCCACCTGCGCCGTGCGTTGCAACACGTGGCCGCCGCGCGCGACCGGGGCGAGGTGTGGGTGGCGACGCCGGGCGCGATCTATAAACACGCCATGCTGATGGGTGGGTGACGCCCGCATTGGCATCTTTTCCGACGGATTTTCCCGGGATTCATTCGATCCTATATTCATAGCAATCTATCCATGTTTTACGTGACTTGGATCGTCTAAAAGGCGAAAAAAACGTCGGAACCTGCCTGGGCGCGGAAATAAACCCCAAAATAGGTACGATTCGACGAATCTGTCCGCGCGATAGGCAATATCGCTCCCTGATTAATCTTCACTCAAATTTCGGCGGGATTCTCATCGACGCTCGCCTGGCACCACCACGATCCGACCCGTGGCACTGGGTTCAATGACCACGGCTGCCGGCCGAGCTGGGAGTTCGACCGTTTCGATCTGTTTAATCACCCCACCCCCTTGGACACTGCCACTGGCATTCCCATAACCCAACACGCGGGCCTCGCAGGCCACACGGTCGACCCCGTCGAAAACCTTGCAACGCGCCACCGCGTTGGCACGGTAATCGCTGGAATTTGTGTCCATGGAACCGCGGCGCCTGTCGGCTTGCGCTGCGTTGGTTTCCTTAAGGCAATCCACGCGTGCAACGCCATCGGTGTTGACCATACACCAGGCGCGCTCTTTCGCGGTGTTCCCTGAGGCGTCGATGTTGGTGTCGCCCTTGACGTTGACTTGTGCGACCGTCGTCAGCGCAACCAGCGTTGCGGCGAGCACCGCCAAGGCTCTGGCCGCGCCAGAAAGGGTCGATATATTCAGCAGGGTCATGATGGCGCTCCAATGTTGAAGAACGCACCAGTCTAAAAAGGCGTGGCCTCTCGACCAAGCAGACAACATCGTGTGGACTGGGCGTCAAACACCCGTTCCGCCGTAGGACATCAGGAGGTGAAACGGCCTTGATGTGTTGTCCCAGGAGAAGGCGCCCGGCAACGCTGGCAGCTGCGGCATGTTCGGCAATGAATTGGTCAGCAACCCAGGCTGATGCACTCGCCCATCGTCGGGCACGGGTGAATCGTCTTGTCGATTAGCGCGAAACCTAAAACACCGGTGAGCGCTTTTCCAGGTTGGCTTTCACAGCTTCGGCTTGCTCAGCGCTGCCTATCAATTTTGATTGCTCCTTGGACTCGGCCATCAGCAGCGCCGCTGCGGTGTCGTCCACCGAGCGGCTGGCCTGGTTCATGAGCCGTTTGGCGGCCCGAATGGCGCTGGGGGATCGCTGCGAAATGGCATGCGCCAGCTCGCGCGCGGCCAAAAGCGGATCGGCGCAAATACGCGTGGCCAGGCCCAACGCCACAGCCTCTTCGGCCTCCACCACGCGGGCGGTGTAGATGAGTTCGCGCGCGTGGTCGTCGCGCACCAGGCCACGCAGCAGCGCCATGCCGGCCATGTCGGGCACGAGGCCCCACTTGAGCTCCATCACACTCATCTTGGTGCCCGGCGCCAAGAGCCGCACATCAGCGCCCAGCGCCACCTGCAAGCCGCCGCCAAAGGCAACGCCATGCACAGCAGCAATCACCGGCACCGGCAGGCTGCGCCAGCCCATGCCCACGAACTGCGGCCCGTTGGACATGCCGTGGGTTCGCGGCAACAAGCGGTCTTCGGCTTTGGCCGAGCCTTCAGACGCATTGGCCATCCCGGCAAAACGACCCATGTCGAGCCCCGCGCAGAAGGCCTTGCCTTCACCACTGAGCACCACGGCGCGCAGTTGGGGCGTGGCTTCAAGCTGGCGGATGGCGTCCTGCAGCGCTGTGAACATGGCCGCGTCCAGCGCGTTCATCTTGTCGGGGCGAATCAGGGTGACTTCGGCAACGCCGTGTGGGTTGAGCTCGATCCGGACGCGGTCGTTCATGGTGTATTGCTGTGGGTGGATTGATTTTGGTGGATTCTAGACAGACAGACGGATGGAAGCAGAAACGGTAGGATTCAAGGGTCGCGTCGGCGCGCGATTGCAATTTGGCCGCGTCGCAGGCACCGTACTGTTGCATAGCGATGAAATTCGTAGACCGCCGAAACTTTGAGACCCGCCAACGCACCATGTTTTTTCAGTGGCCCCAAAACCTTTGGTTGATGCTCGTCGTCCCCCTGCTGCCGGCAGCTTATGTGTGGCTGCTGCGCCGTCGCGGCAAGTTGGCGGTGCGTTACAGCAGTCTGGACGTGGTCCGCGCTGCTGTAGTGGGGCGCAATTGGCAGCGACATCTGCCGCCAGCCTTGCTGATGCTGGCCTGCTCCGCATTGCTGTTGGCCGCGGCACGGCCAATGGCATCTGTGCCGATGCCTTGGGCACGCTCTACCATCATTCTGGCCATGGACGTATCTCTGAGCATGCGCGTCGATGACGTCAAACCCACACGTCTGGCCGCCGCGCAGGAAGCCGCCAAGTTGTTCTTGGGCGACCTGCCCCGAACTGTGGAAGTCGGGCTGGTGACCTTTGCCGGCAGCAGCCACGTGGCCCAGGCCCCGACATTGGACCGTGCGCCGCTGGTGGCGGCCATTGATGGCTTCCAGATGCAACGCGGCACAGCCGTTGGCAACGCCATTGTGCTGAGCGTGGCCGAGTTGTTCCCGGATCACGGCCTGAACCTGGGCGACATGACATTCAACGGCAGGCCACGCGGGCGCAGTCTGGACGACCAGGCAAGTCCCGTGCCCAAACAGATCACGCCAGTAGCGCCAGGCTCGTACGCGTCGGCCGCCATCATTTTGCTGACCGACGGCCGACGCACCACCGGCGTTGACACCCTGGATGCCGCCAAGCTGGCCGCCGACCGCGGCGTGCGCATCCACGTGGTGGGCCTTGGCAGTGCCGATGGGGCTTCTTACGCAGCGACTGGCATGGCCATGTACCTGCAACTGGACGAGCCTACCCTGCGCGAAGTGGCGCGCATGACTGGCGGCGACTACCACCACGCCGGCACGGCCGAAAAGCTGCGCAGCGTCTACGAGACCCTGGGCTCGCGGATGCAGGTTGTGAAGCGTGAAACCGAACTGGCACCACTGCTGGCAATGGCCGCAGCACTGCTGGCTTTGGCTGCGGGCGGGCTGTCAATGTTGTGGTTCGGGCGCATTGCCTGAGGCATGGGCTAGCCGACGATGTCGCCGATGGCGAAGATGTGGGTCTCCCACCTTCTATGCAGCCCTGTCACCGCGTTGTTGCTGGCCGCCAGAAAATGTGCCAATACCAAAGCGCACGCTATGATTCCCGCGTCCACCGCTACACGCTGTTGACATGTCCAACCTGGCCGAAAAAATTCGCAAAGCACTGTCCATGTTTGCCCGCAACGGCACAGAGCCGGCATTGATTGGCGGATTGGCAGTCGTTGCGCACCAGGTGGTGCTCGCCACTAAAGATGTGGATTTTCTGGTGGCGGCCGAAGCGGCGGACAAGATCCATGATGCGCTGCTGGCTTTAGGCTACCAGTTCCTCTACCGCAGTGAAGACGCCGCCAACTATGTGCGCGCGGCAGAAGGTCTAAATTTGCTGTACGCGCATCGTCCCCTTGCACGCCGCCTGCTGGCGCAGGCATCGGAGCGCGATACCCCCATGGGCCGCATGCGCATCATCAGCGTCGAAGGGCTGATAGGCTTCAAACTGCAAGCCTTCGTGAACGATGCAACGCGAACGCGCGACTTGGACGACATTCGCGCACTCTTGAAAATACACCGTGCATCGCTCGACATGGATGAGTTGCGTGAATACTTTGCCATTTTCAACAAACCGGAACTTCTCGATGAACTTCTCGGATAACGCGGATACACGTGCTGAAACGGCGCTGATCCGTGCCGATGCAAGTGCGGTGCTGGCGCGCGAAGCTGGGGTACCTTTTCAGCCGCCTCTGGGCAATGCATCTGGTGTCGACCCCATCGTCGAGTGGTTAAGCCTGATGGAGGTTGTGCAAATGCTTTGCCCCGTGTGGCCTGTGCGTGACAGTCACATGCGGGGCAACCATTGGCGAATTTGATAGTCGTCCGAGCCATTTGTGCGCCTCCTGTACTGCCTTGTGCGCTAGCATGCGCTGGCCGACGATGCCGCCGATGGCGAAGATGTGGGGCACGTTGTTGCGCATCTGGCTGTCTGCGGCGACGACGGTTTCACATCAGCCGCTCTTCATCCAACAAAGCCTGCACGGCTTTTGCCTGCGCGGCATCACGTTGACGCTTTATGGGTTCACGGTCTGGCAGGCCAGACATCCAGCGTTTGAATTCGACGAACACTTTGGGCTGGATCGTGCGCATCATGGCCATGCGGCCATTGCGGTCCACGATCACTGCTTCAAAGCTGGGTGTGTTGAGAAACACATCTGCTCTAGCGGCTTGTACGACAGACAACTCCTCAAGCGCTGAGGTCTGATCGACCGCCTGCTCGCCCTTCGTGCGCTCGCTGATTTTGATGGGGTGTGGATCATCGCCTTCGCGCATTCGGCGCAAAATATCTACCTCAAAGCCTTCTGCGTTCACCGCCGTATAGCGCTGTGATTGCCGAACACGAAAGCTGGAATCGACCTTTTTCAGCAAGGCCAGAAAAGACGAGTCCAGGCGCTCCATTTGCGTCCAGAAGCTCATGCGCTTACGTACATCCCAGAGCAAATCAATATCTCGTGTAGCGGTCACATTCGCATCGAAGCGCACGCCGGCCACCGTTTCATAGGCATAGAGCGCATGCGTACCCACCACATGGAAATACTCGGCCAACTCGGCGCTTTCCAGCCGGGCGAGCAACGCAATCACCGTAGGGTCAACACGCCCGACATACAGCGCTTTGTTGACTCGCTCATGCCGACGCAGTTGAATCTTGAGATCATCGACGCGCTGCGTAAGCTCGGCCTTACGCGCCATGAAATCTACGTAGATTTTTTCGGTCTCTAGCGAGCGCCTTCCAAGGCTCTTTTCGGCGCCATAAGCGGATGTTCGAGTCAAACTGTCAGACCGACTATGCCAATACATGCCGCCTCGCACTTGCCGCGCATCGCGTTGTGCATCCCGCAAAGCTAGAAAGGCTTGCCGTGCATCAATGTACTGACGAGCCGCGTCATTGTTGATTGGAATAAGGGACGGAGATTTGCTCATCCGGCAAATTTTACTTAATTTCAGAAAAATACCGGAAATTAAATAATATCAACAACTTACGATAAAAATTCTGGACGGATATGAACCACTTGAGTGGTGTGCCAGGCTGTTACCCAAGCGTTGCTTGTCGCCCGTCCTTTTCTTCTACTATCAATCAAGCAGGTGTTTTTCCCGCCACAAGGCTGCGCATCAGTTCCTCAATCTGGCTGGTGATGGCGCTGTCGCGCATGGCCTGCGCCAGAGGCAGGGCGTCGGCCAAAAGCGGGGATGCCGTGGCGAAATCGCCTTGTTTGGCTGCAACGCGCGCAATCGCGAGCATTGCACTGGGTAGGCTGCCGTGCACGTGGCCCATGCGCGACGCCCCCACGTCTTGCCGCAGCCGATACGCATGCTCCCAAAGTACACGCGATTTTTCCAGCTCGCCTCGCGATTCCAGAATCTCTGCCATGGAATTGCAGCCAATCATCTCAGGAATGGCGTAGCGACCCTGCGCGCAAAGCGCAGTCATCTGCGTATAGAGTGTGATGGCTGCGTCCACCTCGCCCACTGACTGCTTCGCAAAGGCAGCATTCCACAAGCAAAAGCCGAGTCCCCAACTGCCCGGGGTACGCGCTGCAATGGCCAGTCCGGTTTGCGTACGGGCCACAGCAGACGGGGCATCGCCGTTGAACACATCGCACTCGCCGCGCAGGCAGTACAGCATGCCCAAGATTAGCGGGGGATCTGCTTGGCCCGCCAAGAGCTCGATACCCTCCTCCAGCCAGCGGGCGGCGGCCTGCCAATCATCGCTGTCGTGCCCCACCAAGAACCCCAAGCAGAACAAGCCCGCCGCGCGCAACTCGGGCGGCGCGTTATTGGCTGCAGCAAGCGCCTTCGCCAGCCAACCAATGCCCTCATGCAGCTTGCCCTGCGTCCACCAATAAACATTCAGCCCTGCGATCAGTTCCAGCGCGGCTTGCGGCGCAATGTGTATCAGCCTGGCAAGCGCGACGCGCAGGTTATCCTCAATTTGTCCTATAACCTCAATATGAGGTCGCTCAGGACCACTCGTAAATCCCGCACAAGCTGGCAGGGCGGCCTCACGGTAGAAGTGCGCGTGGCGATCGCGCAGCGTATCTTGTTCCCCTGCACTGGCCAGCTGCTCCAGCGCGTATTGGCGGATGGTCTCGAGCAACTGGTAACGGCCGCTGTCGCCCAGCTTCATGAGCAGCGATTTCTCCACCAAGCGGGCGGTCAGGTCTGCCAGTTGCGCTGGACTTTGCTGCGGCGTCGCGCAGATGCCGTTGATGGCCGCCAAGTTGAATCCCCCGGCAAACACGGCCATGCGGTACAGCAGGCCACGCTCCTGAGCGCTGAGGAGCGCATCACTCCACTGAACCGTGTCGCGCAGCGAGCGCTGGCCGCCGCCCGCCCGGCGCACCGGGCGCGGCAGCAACCCGAACAAATCGTCAAGATGCAGGCGGATGTCTTCCAGATTCAGCCCGGCTGCACGCGCGGCCGCCAGCTCAATGGCCAGTGGCAGACCATCGACACGGCGACAAATTTCTGAGACTAATCGGCCAGCATATTCGGTTTTAAGCGATTCAGCGTGGCGCACACCCACGCGCTCACGAAACAGTTGCACGGCAGGACTCGCGTCAATCTCATCCAAACTCACGTCCGCCCCTGCCAAGGGCAGCGATAAAGGTTCCAGGCGGTGGCTGACTTCGCCATTCACCCAAAGCGGCTCGCGGCTTGTGGCCAGAATGTGCAGACGAGGAAGCCGCGCGGTCAAAGCGTCCACCAAATCAGCGACGGCATCCGTGACATGCTCGCAGTTGTCCAGCACCAGCAGCAGGTCTTTATCAACCAGCCAACGCCTGAGCGCTTCCAAATGATCGAGTCCGCCCGAACGCGTGAGGCCCAGAGCCACCGCCACTTCTGCGGCAACCAGTTCGGCGGCGCGCAAAGGAGCTAGCCAAACGGTAACAACGCCATCTGCGAAGGTTGCACAAGATACCGTGCTGGTTTGGGTGGCAACTGCAGCTGTCACCACACTTGCCATTGCTGTTTTGCCTACGCCGCCGGGGCCAACCAGCGTGGTGACCGCAGCGGTGCGCACGCTGTGCATCACCTCAGTAATTTCTTTATCGCGGCCCAAAAGTTGGTGTGGGCGCTGGACGGCCTCCGGGAACGCAAGGCTCGGCCTGTTCACACCGGGTTCCTTCTGTGTTTCCCGTGAGTTGCCTACATCCATGGCCCCCACGTCCAGCATGATTTGGTAGCCACGCCCGCGCACTGTGCGAATGGCGTGCGACCCAAGCACCTTGCGCAAGGCGGAAATGTGCACGTGCAGATTGTTTTCCTCCACCACACGCCCTGGCCACACGCGCGCGAACAGACTCGCCGCGCCATGCACCTGTCCAGGTGCCTGCGCCAGCGTCCACAAAAGATCGAAAGCGCGGTCGCCCAAATCAGCAGTGTTCTCCCCCCGCATCAGCGTGCGACGCCTGGGGTTCAGCGTCCATTCACCCAAGACGAGTGTCTGTTCGGACATATTGGTTCTCCTCCCGGCGAGTCTATCGGATTCAGGTTAATTCAGATTTCTTTAAGACACAAGATCGCTTGGCTATGGGACTATCACGGCTCACCTATCAACCCCTCAACTCTACAAGGACCGCGACATGACAACCACGATCAGCCACTCAGACACCATCAACAATTTATACGCCGCATTTACACGCGGCGACGTGCCTACGGTGCTCGCCGCCTTTGCACCGAACATCAGCTGGACCGAAGCAGAAGGATTTCCTTATGGGGGCACCTATGTAGGGCCCGACGCCATCGTCAGCAATGTCTTCATGAAGCTGGGCTCCGAGTGGGACGGCTACACAGTTGCAAAGCAAGAACTTATTGCCAATGCCGACACCGTCGTTGCTCTTGGTGAATACAGCGGAACCTACAAGGCAACAGGCAAGAGCTTCAAGGCGCCATTCGTCCATGTGTGGAAATTTGGCGCCGACCGTATCATTTCTTTCAGGCAGCATACCGACACAGTAGTAGTCCAGCGCGCTCTTCAGTAGAAACGCGCGCGCCAGGTTAACTTTTCATGCCGGAGAAAAGCCCGAACTGTTACCAGTTCGGGCTTTTGCGTTTTAGGCAGTAATTTTGACTATTTCTTGCTCGGTGGCAAATCCGTGCAACTCCCATGCACCACTTCCGCCGCCATGCCGATGGATTCACCAAGCGTCGGATGCGGGTGGATCGTCTTGCCAATGTCCACTGCATCTGCACCCATCTCAATCGCCAATGCAATCTCACCAATCATGTCCCCCGCATGCGTGCCGACCATGCCGCCGCCGAGGATTTTGCCGTGGCCGTGGGCTTCTGGAGAATCGTCAAACAACAGCTTGGTGACACCTTCATCACGGCCATTGGCGATGGCGCGGCCAGAGGCGGTCCACGGGAACAGGCCCTTTTTGACCTTGATGCCTTGCGCCTTGGCCTGGTCTTCGGTGAGGCCGACCCAGGCGACTTCGGGGTCGGTGTAGGCGACGCTGGGGATGACTCTGGCGTTGAAGGCTGCGGCGGCGAGTTCTTTGTTGCCTTGCAGCTCGCCTGCTATTACTTCAGCGGCCACATGTGCCTCGTGCACGGCCTTGTGCGCCAGCATCGGTTGGCCGACGATGTCTCCGATGGCGAAGATGTGGGGCACGTTGGTGCGCATCTGGATGTCTACATTGATGAAGCCGCGGTCGGTGACGGCGACGCCAGCTTTGTCGGCGGCGATCTTTTTTCCGTTAGGCGAGCGGCCGACTGCTTGCAAGACCAGGTCGTAAATTTGAGGTGAAGGTGCGGTGCCGCCCTCCTCGGCTGCGGCGAAGCTGACTTCAATGCCTTCGGGCAAAGCGCGCGCCCCCACGGTTTTGGTTTTCAACATGATGTTGTCAAACCGCTTGGCGTTCATCTTCTGCCAAATCTTCACCAAGTCGCGGTCAGCGCCTTGCATCAGGCCATCGAGCATTTCCACCACATCCAGCCGCGCGCCCAGCGTGCTGTAGACCGTGCCCATCTCCAGGCCGATGATGCCGCCGCCCAAAATCAACATGCGTTTGGGGACTTCTTTGAGTTCCAGCGCGCCGGTGGAGTCCACCACGCGCGGGTCTACCGGCATGAAAGGCAGACGCACGGCCTGCGAGCCCGCAGCGATGATGGCGTTTTTGAACTGGATGACCTTCTTGCTGCCGGTTTTTTCCTGCCCCTGCGCGCCGGTGGTTTCTTCAACTTCCACGTGGTTGGCGCCGGCAAATTGGCCAAGGCCGCGCACCACGGTCACCTTGCGCATCTTGGCCATCGCCGCCAAACCGCCGGTGAGTTTGCCGACGACTTTTTCTTTGTGGCCGCGCAGCTTGTCCACGCTGACCACCGGCGCGCCGAAATCAACGCCCAGCGCGGCCATGTGGCTCACTTCGTCCATCACGGAGGCCACGTGCAGCAGCGCTTTGGAGGGGATGCAACCGACGTTCAAACACACACCGCCCAGCGTGGCGTAACGCTCCACCATGACCACCTTGAGCCCGAGGTCGGCCGCGCGAAAGGCCGCGCTGTAACCGCCGGGGCCGGCGCCGAGCACGAGCAGGTCGCAGTCAAAATCGGCTGCGCCGGTGAACTTTTCGGCTTGGGGCGCACCGGCAATTGCTACTGTTTCAATAGCAATATCTCCATTAGATACGTGACTTGGAGTCGAATTTTTCTCTATACTTCCGTTAAATGCGGTAATTGTTAACTCCAGTGTTAACAATATTGACCCTTCGGCGACTTTGTCCCCCAGCTTCACCGCCAGGCTTTTGACCACACCCGCATGGCTGGAGGGAATCTCCATCGAGGCCTTGTCGCTCTCCACCGTGACCAGGCTTTGGTCAACTGCAATCGTGTCGCCCGGTTTCACCATCAACTCGATCACGGTGACTTCGGAAAAATCGCCGATATTGGGAACTTTGATGTCTATTGCGGCCATGTCCGTCTCTCTCAGAAAATTCGTTTCTACTTCTTGGATTTCAAGGTGAACACTTCGATCTGCCCCCCTGAGTTCTTGTCAAACTCGCTGCCCGCCTTCACGCCCAGTGTGGCGATTTCGCGCGCGGTTTTGAGCTTGTCCCAGCCCGCGTACATGGCCCCAAGCGCGAAGCTGCGCCCCGAGCCGATGCCCCAAAACTGCTTGAACTCAAACACTTCGCGGTAGCTGTACAACCCGTAAATGCCTGAGGCGTTGGCGATGACCGAGCTGAACTGGCTCGACTCATACGGGTCGTTGTCTTCCTCCTTGGTCTGCAGGAAAAAGGTTTCCTTCAGCATCGGGTGCAACTTGGTGAAGGTGTCAAACACCTGGTCTTTGCTGGACAGCAGCAGCTCGGCCTTGGGCAGCGCTTGCATGGCTTTGCGCAGCGCCGGGAAGTGCGCCACCGTGCCGGCCAGACCGACGTAACTCGGGCCATCCGGCGTGTCCACCTTGAACAACTTGCTGTTGCTCTCAAAACGGTCGGAGAGGCGCGTGTCGCCAAAGGTGACCAGGGTGTCCGCTGCGATGGCGATCTGGCCGTTTTTCTTGACGACGACCACCGTGGTCATAGCAGGATTTTTCTGTAGTCCGCCAATACCTGGCCAAGGTAGGCGTTGAAACGCGCGGCCGAGGCGCCGTCGATCACGCGGTGGTCGTACGAGAGCGACAGCGGCAGGATCAGTCGTGGCGCAAACTCGCTGCCTGTCCACACCGGCTTCATCGCGCCTTTGGAGAGCCCCAAAATCGCCACTTCCGGCGCGTTGATGATGGGCGTGAAGTGGGTGCCGCCAATGCCGCCGAGCGACGAAATTGAGAAACAACCGCCTTGCATGTCGGCGCCGCCGAGTTTGCCGTCGCGCGCCTTTTTGGCGAGTTCCGACATCTCGGCGCTGATCTGCAAAATGCCTTTTTTGTCAGCCTCTTTGAGCACGGGCACCATCAGGCCATTGGGCGTGTCTGCCGCAAAACCGATGTTGAAATAACTCTTGTAGACCAGTGTGCCGCCATCGAGGCTGGTGTTGAATTCGGGGAATTTTTTCAGCGCCGCGACCACCGCTTTGATGACAAAAGCCAGCATCGTGACTTTCACGCCAGACTTTTCATTCTCTTTGTTGGTCGAAACACGGAAGGCCTCCAGCTCGGTGATGTCGGCCTCGTCGTTGTTGGTGACGTGGGGGATCATCACCCAGTTGCGGTGCAGATTCGCGCCGCTGATTTTCTTGATGCGCGACAGGTCTTTGCGCTCGACCGCGCCAAACTTGGTGAAATCAACCTTGGGCCAAGGCAACAGGCCAAGCGCCGCGCCGTCGCCTGAAGAAGCGCCTTTTGACGCTGCAGCCCCTGAAAAATTAGCTTGAGCAGCCAGTGTTTGTGCAGCGCCTGACATCACGCTCCTGGTGAAGCCCTGCACGTCAGCCTCGGTGATGCGGCCTTTGGGGCCGCTGCCTTTGACTTCTGCCAGCGGCACGCCCAGCTCACGCGCAAACTTGCGCACCGAAGGCGATGCATGGGGCAAGCCGATGGGCGCAGAGTTGGGATTGTGGGCCGGGGCCGATGCTGAGGTTGATGCCGAAACCGACCCTGATGCCACTTCTGACGCGGCGCTTGACGGGATCGTCAACGCGGTGGCCGCGGCTGGCGCAGTGCCCGCCAAAACGATGGCGGCACCTGGCGCGGCGCTGGCCACTCCTTGCACAATGGCAATCACATCACCCGCGTTGACCTTGTCACCCACCTTGATCTTCAATTCCTTGAGCAAGCCTGCATGGCTAGAGGGGATTTCCATCGCCGCTTTGTCAGACTCCACCGTGATCAGCGACTGCTCGGCTTTGATCGCGTCGCCCACTTTCACCATCAGCTCGATCACGTTCACGTCCTTGAAATCGCCAATGTCAGGCACGCGAATTTCAATCAAACTGGAAACTTCAAACGCTATATTATTAGGAGCTAATTGCGCAGGTTCTGCCTGACTTACGGGCGGTTTATCTTCAAATTTTTTCGGGGAAGGCGCTGGGGCGGCACTTGGCGCTGCAACAGTCGCAACAGCGGCTGCACCCGCCGCCTCCAGCGTCAACACCACTGTGCCCTGTTTGACCTTGTCTCCCATCTTGACCTTCAACGCTGTCACCACTCCCGCGTGGCTGGACGGAATTTCCATCGACGCCTTGTCGGATTCCACCGTGATCAGCGATTGGTCCACCGCCACCGCGTCCCCTGGTTTGACCATCAATTCGATCACCGTGACTTCATCAAAATCGCCAATGTCGGGAACCTGTATTTCCAGCAATGCCATGTCGTCTCTCCGTGTTCTTTTTGAGGCTGATCAAGCGCGAATTAAGCGTACAGCGGGTTGACTTTGTCCACCGCAATACCGTATTTGACGATGGCGTCTTGCACCTTGGAGGCTGGCAGAGTGCCTTCTTCGGAAAGCGCCTTAAGCGCGGCAACCACGATGAAATGCCGGTTCACCTCGAAGTGTTCACGCAATTTGGAGCGGAAATCGCTGCGGCCAAAACCATCGGTGCCGAGCACTTTGTAGGTGCGGCCCTTCGGAATGAACGAGCGGATTTGCTCGGCGTAGTTTTTCATGTAGTCGGTGGAGGCGACTACCGGGCCGGTGTGTTTGTCAAGCTGCTGCGTGACGAACGGCACACGCGGCGCGGCGGTGGGGTGCAGCAGGTTGTAACGCTCGCAGTCTTGGCCGTCCCGCGTCAACTCGTTAAAGCTCGGGCAGCTCCATACATTGGCGGCAATGCCCCAGTCTTTCTCCAGCAACTCCTGCGCAGCGATGGACTCGCGCAGGATGGTGCCTGAACCCAATAGCTGAACCCGTGGCGAGGATGTTTGCCCGCCGGGCCGCCCCAAGGGCAAATGCGCCCCCTCGGGGGGCAGCGCATCACGCGCAGCGGAAAGCGTGGGGGCCACGTCCGCACCTTCCTTACACAGGTACATGCCCTTGATGATTTGTTCTTCGGTGCCTGGGGTCAGGCCAGGCATGGCGTAGTTTTCGTTCAACAGCGTGAGGTAGTAATAAACGTTCTCCTGCTTCTCCACCATGCGCTTCAAGCCATGGTGCAGGATGACGCCAACTTCATGGGCGAAGGTGGGGTCGTAAGAAATGCAGTTGGGAATCGTGCTGGCCATGATGTGGCTGTGGCCGTCTTCGTGTTGCAGGCCTTCGCCGTTCAACGTGGTGCGCCCGGAAGTTCCACCGAGCAAGAAGCCGCGCGCTTGCATGTCACCCGCAGCCCAGGCCAAGTCGCCAATGCGCTGGAAGCCAAACATCGAGTAGTAGACGTAGAACGGAATCATGATGCGGTTGTTCGTGCTGTAGCTCGTTGCCGCCGCGATCCAGCTGCTCATGCCGCCCGCTTCGTTGATGCCTTCTTGCAAGATCTGGCCTTTTTTGTCTTCCTTGTAATACATCACCTGGTCTTTATCGACCGGGGTGTACTGCTGGCCATCAGGGTTGTAGATGCCGATCTGCCGGAACAGGCCTTCCATGCCGAAGGTGCGCGCTTCGTCCACCAATATTGGTACGACGCGCGGGCCCAGGGCCTGGTCGCGCAACAGCGTGGTTAGGAAACGCACGTAGGCTTGTGTTGTCGAGATCTCGCGGCCTTCAGCCGTGGGTTCGATCACGGTTTTGAAGACTTCAAGGGCAGGCACGGTGAATTGCTCGTCGGCCTTGACACGGCGGTGCGGCAGGTAGCCGCCCAGGGCTTGGCGGCGCTCGTGCAGGTAACGCATCTCGGGCGTGTCGTCAGCTGGTTTGTAAAACGGAATGTCGGCGATCTGGCTGTCTGGAATGGGAATGTTGAACCGATCGCGGAAGATCTTGATGTCTTCGTCGGTGAGCTTCTTGGTTTGGTGCACGTTGTTTTTGCCCTCACCGCTTTTGCCCATGCCAAAACCTTTGACGGTTTTGATCAGCAGCACGGTTGGCTCGCCCTTGTGGTGCACGGCCTGGTGGTAGGCGGCATAGACCTTTTGCGGGTCATGGCCGCCCCGGCGCAAGGCCCAGATGTCGGCGTCGCTCATTTTGGAGACCATCTCGGCGGTGGTTGGATTGCGGCCAAAGAAATGCTTGCGCACGTAGGCGCCATCGTTGGCTTTGAAGGACTGGTAGTCGCCGTCCACGGTGTCCATCATCAGCTGGCGCAGCGCGCCGGTTTTGTCACGCGCCAACAATGGGTCCCAGTCGCTGCCCCACACCAGTTTGATGACGTTCCAGCCCGCGCCCCGGAATTCGCCTTCGAGCTCCTGGATGATCTTGCCATTGCCGCGCACCGGGCCGTCCAGCCGCTGCAGGTTGCAGTTGATGACGAAAATCAAGTTGTCGAGTTTTTCGCGCGCGGCCAGGCCAATCGCGCCCAGGCTTTCCACTTCGTCCATTTCGCCGTCGCCGCAAAACACCCAGACTTTGCGGTTTTCGGTATTGGCAATGCCGCGCGCATGCAGGTATTTGAGGAAACGCGCCTGGTAAATCGCCATTAACGGGCCCAAACCCATCGACACCGTGGGGAACTGCCAAAACTCAGGCATCAACTTGGGGTGAGGGTAACTGGAGAGGCCTTTGCCATCCACCTCCTGGCGGAAGTTCAGCAACTGCTCTTCACTCAGGCGCCCTTCAAGGTAAGCGCGCGCGTAGACGCCTGGGGACACGTGGCCTTGGATGTAGAGGCAGTCGCCGCCATGTTCTTTGCCAGGCTCCTTGCTCTCGGCGTGCCAGAAATGGTTGAATCCCGCGCCAAACAAATGCGCCAGCGAGGCAAAGGAGCCAATGTGGCCTCCCAAGTCGCCGCCGTCCACAGGGTGATGCCGATTCGCCTTGACCACCATGGCCATGGCGTTCCAGCGCATGTAGGCGCGCAGGCGTTCTTCTATTTCAATGTTGCCGGGGCAACGCTCTTCGTGGTCGGTTTCAATGGTGTTGACATACGCCGTGGTGGCCGAGAACGGCATGTCGATGCTTTGCTGGCGCGCGTGCTCCAGCAGTTGTTCGAGCAGGAAGTGGGCGCGCGCTGGGCCTTCGGCTTCGATGACGGCGCTTAACGCATCCATCCATTCACGGGTTTCCTGGTTGTCTGCGTCATTGGCGGCTGCGCCAAACGGGTTCGATGGAACTGCTGACATGGTCTTCTCCTCTGTGCCTGCGGCTAATTTAATGCTTAATGCGCGGTTCGCACGCGGTTGACATGCGTTTGACCCTGCTTCGTTCGAATTCTCCCATAGATTTTTTAAAATATCAAACTATGCTTTTTCATTCCTTTATATGAAATTTCACGCGGGATCAGTCGCGGCGACATCTCAGCTACTGGCGCAGCCAACCCTTCTGAGCGGCCGTAGCCCTACACTTGCGCCATGGCGAATCCGCTGACTCTCCCCGGCGTGCCGAGCGCGAGCCCAACCGGTTTGGCGAAGGCCAGAGCCAGCGCGCGCGGCTGGTGGCGTCGGCTCACACCTCAGCGCCAAGACAGGTTCTCCGTGCTGGCGCCATTGGCTGCCGTGATTCTGTTTCTGGCCGCCATCATCGCGGCATTCGGCTATTTGCGGCTCGAAGAAATTGAGCGCGAACAAGAAGCCGTGAAGCGCGACGTCGAATATACCCAGCAGCGACTGCGCCTGCGTTTGCTGGAGCGGCAGGAGCAGCTGATGCGCCTGGCGCGCGATGTCGCCAACCGCGACATCGACGCCGACGATTTCAAAGACCGCGCTGAGTCGCTCATCAACCAATTCCCTGAATTCGAATCGCTGAGCTGGATCGACGAGAAAAAGCGCGTGCGTTCGGGTTTTTCCACGGCCAGCCTGGCCATTGAACAAGTCCGTCCGATTGGCAGCATTCTGCGAATTGGTGAAACCGAAGCAAATTTTCAGTTGGTCAAGGACTTGAAACAACCGGTGTATTTCCAGCGCACGCTGCCGCATGGGCCGTCGGTGCTGCAACTGCATATCCCCTTCAACGACAAGGCGAAATTCGCCGGCGTGGTGCTGGCGGAGTATTCGGTCGATGCGCTGTACCGGTATGGCGTGCCGCCGGAAGTATCGGCCCGGTATGCGGTGTCGTTCCACGACGCCAAGGGCGCTCGCTTGGCCGGCACAACGATCCCGCCGCGCAAAACAGCCGCCACCCTGCTGCCCTGGGGGTCGCCCGATTTCACCCACGAGGTTCCGGTGTCGCCAGTTGGCAACGGCCTGGTCATCAAGGCACAGGCCTATCGCACATCGGTCGGGCTGATCGGCGGCGGCTTGTTCTGGATGGTGATGGTGCTGTCGGGCCTGACCGTCTGGACGCTGCTGGCCTACTGGCGCCACATGCGCCGCCGCATGCAGGCTCAGCAAGCCCTTCTTTCTGAAACCAATTTCCGCCGTGCTATGGAGAACTCTATGTTGACCGGCATGCGCGCGATGGATTTGCAAGGGCGCATCACCTACGTCAACGCCGCCTTCTGCCAAATGACGGGGTGGGACGAAGCTGACCTTGTCGGCAAAGCAGCGCCATTCCCCTATTGGCCAGAGGGCGACCATGCCGTTTTGGCGGCTCGCCTTGACGACGAGTTGAATGGCCGCACCACGCCGGGCGGCATCCAGATGCGCGTCAAGCGCCGCGACAAAACACTGTTCGAAGCGCGCCTGTATGTCTCGCCCCTGATCGATTCGCGCGGCGCGCAGACCGGCTGGATGACCTCGATGACCGACATTACCGAGCCGAACCGCGTGCGCGAGCAGCTCTCAGCCTCCCACGAGCGGTTCACCACGGTGCTCGAAGCGCTGGATGCCTCGATCTCGGTGGCGCCCTTGGGCAGCGACGAGATTTTGTTTGCCAACAAGCTGTACCGGCAATGGTTTGGCGTGAAAGCCGCCGGCCATTTGCTGCTGGTAACGCAGGCCGGTGTGCCGCCGATGCCCCTGAATGACGAATCGCTCGACCATGTGGACTCCATGGCAGGCCTGTCCGCCAACACCGTCGCCGACATCGACTCTGAAAGCGCGGAGATATTTGTCAGTGAATTGGGGCAGTGGCTCGAAGTGCGTTCGCGTTATTTGAGTTGGGTGGACGGCCGCCTGGCCCAGATGGTGATCGCCACCGACATCACGGGCCGACGGCTGGCCGAGGAGCAATCCGCTGCGCAGGCCGAACGTGCGCAAAATGCCAGCCGGTTGATCACCATGGGCGAAATGGCCTCCAGCGTGGCGCACGAGCTCAACCAGCCGCTGACCGCCATTAACAACTATTGCAATGGCATGGTCTCCCGCATCCGGGCCCAGCAAATCACCGAAGCCGATCTTTTGGGCGCTTTAGAGAAAACCGCCAAGCAGGCACAACGGGCCGGGCAAATCATCCAGCGCATCCGCTCCTTTGTGAAACGCAGCGAGCCCAACCGCACGCTGTCTGTGGTGGCCGACATGGTGGGCGAGGCGGTGGAACTGGCCGACATCGAAGTGCGCCGCCGCAACGTGCGCATGACCCACTACGTGGCGGCCCGCCTGCCCAAACTGCTGGTGGACCCGATCTTGATCGAGCAGGTGCTGGTGAACCTTTTGAAAAACGCCTCGGAGTCGGTCGATGCCGCCGAGCGGCCGGCGTCGCGGCGCAGCGTGGTGTTGCGCGTGGTGCCCAAACGGGTGGATGACAAGCCCGTGATCGAGTTCACCGTGCAAGATTCCGGCAAGGGATTGCCGCCGGAGGTGATGGCGCGTTTGTACGAGGCGTTCTTCTCCACCAAGTCAGACGGCATGGGCATTGGCCTCTCTTTGTGCCGCTCGATTGTCGAGTCGCACCAGGGCCGGATGAAAGCCGAGAACCTCTACAATGGCAGTGAAATCACGGGCTGCTGCTTCTCTTTTTGGTTGCCTGTGGAAGAACCCGCGCCGACGGTGGTTGGCCTCCAGAGCCAAGCCGTCAAGACCCCCGGTTAAACAATTTCGGTCAATTGAGGTAAATCCATGAGCCTGATTCCCAAAAAAGGAACTGTCTACGTTGTTGATGACGACGAAGCCGTGCGCGATTCTTTGCAGTGGCTGCTCGAAGGCAAGGACTACCGTGTGCGTTGTTTCGACTCGGCCGAATCGTTTCTGAGCCGTTACGACCAGCGCGAAGTGGCCTGCCTGATTGTTGACATCCGCATGGGCGGCATGACTGGCCTTGAGCTGCAAAGCCGCTTGATCGAAGCGAAGTCGCCCCTGCCCATCGTCTTCATCACCGGCCATGGCGACGTGCCCATGGCGGTGGACACCATGAAAAAAGGCGCCATGGATTTCATCCAGAAGCCGTTCAAAGAAGACCAGCTGGTGAGCCTGGTCGAGCGCATGCTGGAGCAGGCCAAGAACAGTTTTGCCAAACACCAACAGTCGGCCAGCCGCGACGCCCTCTTGGCCAAACTCACCTTGCGCGAATCGCAGGTGCTCGAGCGCATCGTCGCCGGCAGGCTGAACAAGCAGATTGCCGACGACCTGGGCATCAGCATCAAAACGGTGGAGGCGCACCGCGCCAACATCATGGAAAAGCTCAACGCCAACACCGTCGCTGATCTGCTCAAAATCGCGCTCGGCCAAAGCGGCCCCAGAGCCTAAAACGCAAAGGCGCATGGGCTTGACGGGCTCACAGGCAGTCTTCAGCATTGCGGTTTTTGCCGGTTTGCCTAGCGTCACAAGCTATCAAATAGTGAGCTTCTTACGTTCATTTTACGTGACTTAGCGGGCGTTTTCATTTAAATTTTCAACCATGACCGCCCAACTCATCGACGGCAAGGCAATCGCCCAAAAACTCCGCGCCGAGGTGGCTGTGCGCGTCGCCAAACTCCAGGCGCAAGGCGTGAAACCCGGCCTGGCCGTGGTGCTGGTAGGCGACGACCCAGCCAGCCAGGTGTACGTGCGCAACAAGGTGCAGGCCTGCCACGACACCGGCGTGTTTTCGGTGTTGGAGAAATACCCGGCATCCATGACCGAGGCCGCTCTGCTGGCCCGCGTGGCGGCCTTGAACAACGACCCGGCCATCCACGGCATCTTGGTGCAAATGCCCTTGCCCAAACACATTGACGCCCACAAGGTGATCGAAACCATCGCCCCGGCCAAAGATGTGGATGGCTTTCATATCGCCAGCGCCGGCGCCTTGATGACCGGCACACCTGGCTTCTGGTCTTGCACACCCTATGGCTGCATGAAGCTGCTGGAAAGCACTGGCATTGATTTGCGCGGAAAACATGCGGTGGTGATTGGCCGCAGCAACACCGTGGGCAAACCCATGGCATTGATGCTGTTGCAACAAAACGCGACGGTGACCATTTGCCACAGCGCCACCCACAACCTCAAAGCCCACACCTTGCAGGCTGACGTGATCGTCGCCGCTGTCGGCAAACGCAACATGGTCACTGCAGACATGGTCAAGCCCGGCGCTGTGGTGATAGATGTCGGCATGAACCGGGTTCCTGAAGGTGAACCCGGCGCGGGCAAACTCTGCGGCGATGTGGATTTTGCCGCTGTCAGCGAGGTGGCGGGCTGGATCACGCCGGTGCCCGGCGGTGTGGGGCCCATGACCATCACCATGCTCTTGGTGAACACCTTGCAATCGGCCGAAGCCGCCGCCAAATAGTGAAGACCAAAAGACCGCATTGACCGAACCCATGATGACAACCACCCACCCGACCCCAATCGCCAACCCGCTGCTCGATTTCAACGACCTGCCCCTTTTTGACCAAATCACGCCGACGCACGTTGCGCCCGCTGTTGACGAGTTGTTGGCCGCCGCAGAGGTGGCGCTAAACACAGCCACGGAAGCTGACTTTCCGGCGGCTTGGTCGGGCATTTCTGGCGTGCTGGATGTCGCCACCGAGCGTTTGGGCCGCGCCTGGGGCGCTGTGAGCCACCTCAACAGCGTGGCCGATTCGCCCGAATTGCGGGCCGCCTACAACGCGGCGTTGCCCAAGATCACCGAGTTCTTCACCCGCCTGGGCGCGGACGAGCGCCTGTACGCGAAATACAAGGCCATCAACACCGCGACGCTGAATGCCGAGCAAAAGCAGGCGCACAAAAACGCCATCCGAAACTTCGTCTTGGGCGGCGCAGAACTCCAGGGTGCGGCCCGTGAACGGTTTGCCGCCATCCAGGAACGCCAGGCCGAACTGAGCCAAAAATTCAGCGAAAACACCCTGGATGCCACTGACGCGTTTGCCTACTATGCGAACGAGGCCGAACTCGAAGGCGTGCCCGCAGACGTGTTGCAAACGGCTCGCGCGGCCGCCCAAACCGAAGGCCAGGAAGGCTTCAAGCTGACCCTGAAGATGCCGTGTTATCTGCCGGTGATGCAATTTGCCAAGAGCAGCCCCTTGCGGGAAACCTTGTACCGGGCCTATGTCACCCGCGCCTCCGACCAAGCGCCGGCCGAGACATTGAAATTTGACAACACCGCGTTGATCGCCGAAATATTGACCTTGCGTCTGGAAGAAGCCAAACTTTTGGGTTACAAAAATTTTGGCGAATTGTCACTGGCGCCCAAGATGGCCGACTCGCCAGCGCAGGTGATCGCGTTCCTGCGCGATCTGGCGGCCAAGGCGCGGCCCTTTGCACAAAAAGATGTGGCCGATTTGCAGGCCTTCGCGGCAACCGATCTCGATCCCCAGCGGAAGGCTGGCACATTGAACGCATGGGATTTGCCCTACTTCGGCGAAAAACTCAAAGAAGCGCGCTACAGCTTCAGCGAACAAGAGGTCAAGCAGTATTTTCCGCTGCCCAAAGTGCTTGCGGGTCTGTTCAAAATCGCCGAGACGCTGTTCGATATCGCCATTTCAAAAAGCACGGCGCCCATCTGGCAACCCAACGTTGTTTTTTACCGCATCGACCGCACCGAGCGCCTGGCCGATGGCAGCTCTGCCACGCGCCAGATCGGTCAGTTCTATCTTGACCCCGCCGCACGGGCAGGCAAACGTGGCGGCGCCTGGATGGACGACGTGCGCGCCCGCTGGTTGCGGCCCGACACCGGCGCCTTGCAGACACCCGTGGCGCACTTGGTCTGCAATTTTGCCGACGCCACGGAGTCAGACGGCGTGACGAAGCCCGCGATGTTGACGCACGATGACGTCACCACGCTTTTCCACGAGTTCGGGCACGGCCTGCACCACCTGCTCACCCAAGTGAACGAGCGTGATGTCTCAGGCATCAGCGGCGTGGAATGGGACGCCGTCGAATTGCCCAGCCAGTTCATGGAAAACTTTTGCTGGGAGTGGGATGTGCTCAAACACATGACCAGCCACGTTGACACCGGCGCGCCGCTGCCCCGCGCGCTGTTTGACAAAATGACCGCCGCCAAGAATTTCCAAAGCGGCCTGCAAACCCTGCGCCAGATTGAGTTTTCGCTTTTTGACATGTTGCTTCACACCGCACACCCGCCTGGCGACGGCGTGATGGCCCTGCTCGACCAGGTGCGCGCTGAAGTTGCCGTGTTGCAGCCTCCGCCTTGGAGCCGCACGCCGCACACATTCAGCCATATTTTTTCAGGCGGTTACGCTGCCGGTTATTACAGTTACAAGTGGGCCGAAGTACTGAGCGCCGATGCTTATGCGGCCTTCGAAGAAACCGCAGGCAAAGACGGATTGCCAAACCTTGAAACTGGGCGAAAATACCGGCAAGCCATCCTGGAAGCGGGTGGAAGCCGCCCCGCCATGGAGTCGTTCAAAGCATTTCGTGGCCGCGAGCCGCGTCTTGACGCTTTGTTGCGCCACCAGGGCATGGCCTGACCTTAAGTTGGAAATCAGGTTGGAAATCACGTTGAAAATTAAGTTGGAGGAACACACAATGGATTCAGTTGAGAAACCTTCTGCAAATGCGATGAACAAAATCACCACAACGCTTTGGCTCTTAGCGGCGTTGTTCGCGACCGCCTTCACGGCGCAGGCGCAAACTGTTTACCGCATCGTCGGCCCCGACGGCCGGGTGACGTTCTCAGACAAACCCCCTATTGCCAGCGACAAAGGCAATGACAAAGTCACAGCGACAGACCGCGTTGGGCGACAACTTGACTTGAGCGGCAACAGCCTGCCCTTTGAATTGCGGCAAGTGGCGACGCGTTTTCCTGTCACTTTGTACACATCGAGCAACTGCGCACCGTGCGGCACGGGTCGAACCCAGTTGGCCAGCCGGGGCATTCCCTTCTCGGAGCGCACGGTCGCCACCAACGAAGACATTGAAGCCTTGCAGCGCTTGAGCGGCGAAACCTCATTGCCGTTCTTGACCATCGGCGGTCAAAAAATCAAGGGTTATTCAGACACCGAATGGACACAATTTTTGGACGCGGCGGGGTATCCAGCTACGTCGAAACTGCCCAGCAATTACCGCCAGCAGCCCGCTGCACCCTTGGTTGCGGTACAAAGGCCGCCAGCCGCCCAGCCTCCGGCTGAAAGCCCACAAACGGCCAGCGCCACGCCCGCAGAGGCCGCACCGGCCCCGCCGGCGAACCCCGCTGGCATTCGGTTCTAAGCCTTCGGCGTCACTGCCGCGGCAACTTTAAAACGCCAGCGTCTTGACGCCACTGGCAGTGCCCAGCACGCAGATCTGCGCGCGT
The DNA here is from genome assembly GCA_031428695.1 of Rhodoferax sp. Taxonomy (GTDB): domain Bacteria; phylum Pseudomonadota; class Gammaproteobacteria; order Burkholderiales; family Burkholderiaceae_C; genus JANYCG01. The sequence goes on from JANOYE010000249.1 coordinate 23,499, forward strand.
TGATTCGCAAATACCCCGACGGTCACAACGCCCGGCCATTGGTTGACCTCGGCCTCAAACGCCAAGGGGTCTGCAATTTGCAGGCCCGTCACGTCAAGAATGTGCTGACCGTTGTCGGTCACCAGCGGTTTGCCTTCCTTGATTCGCAAAGTCGCCTGGCCGCCTTTTGCATGAAAACGCCGGGCAATGTGGTTCGCCGCCATCGGCACCACTTCCACGGGCAATGGGAATTTTCCCAACACCGTCACCACCTTGGATTCGTCGGCGATGCAGATGAAATGCCGAGATTGCGCCGCCACGATCTTTTCCCGAGTCAATGCCGCGCCGCCGCCTTTGATCATGCAGCCCTTGCCGTCGATTTCATCGGCACCGTCGATGTACACGGCCAGTTCACCGACATTGTTGGCGTCAAATACCGCAATGCCCAGTGCCTTAAGCCTCTGTGTGGTGGCTTCGGAGCTGGACACCGCGCCCTTGATGTCGGCCTTGATCGTGGCCAACGCATCAATGAACTTGTTGACCGTGGAGCCGGTGCCAACACCCACGATTTCCCCTTTGACAACATACTGCAAAGCCGCTCGGCCCACTTGTTCTTTCAATTCTTCTTGCGTCACGGTTTGGGCTCCTTCATTTGCGACAATCCTCGTTTCAACCTGATTCCATTTCTAAATTGTTCGTGAAGTAGGCGCACCGACGACGACAGTGCTGTAGCACGGCTAGAGTACGGCGAGCAGAGGCAACGACTTGCACGGACAATTTAGAAATGGAATGAAATTATCCGATGTCATTGCTGCCCTACGCCCTCGCCCGCCCGTTTTTATTTGGTCTCAATCCCGAAGTCGCGCACGACGTGACGATTCATGGCCTGGCTGCCGCACAGGGCACGCCGCTGGAGTGGGCCTATTGCAATACGCGTGTGGATGACCCGATAACGCTCGCCGGGTTGCAGTTCCCCAACCGGGTTGGCCTGGCCGCTGGATTGGACAAAAATGCCCGTTGTATTGACGGCTTGGCCGCCATGGGTTTCGGCTTCATCGAAGTCGGCACGGTGACACCGTTGGCGCAGCCGGGCAACCCAAAACCACGCATGTTCCGCCTGCCCGAGGCCAACGCGTTGATCAACCGGCTTGGCTTCAACAACGACGGGCTGCAAGCCTTTATTGCCAACGTGCAGCGGTCAAGCATGCGAAAGAAGAGCGGCGGCCCGTTGTTGGGCCTGAACATTGGCAAAAACGCCGCAACCCCCATCGAGCGCGCCACCGACGACTACCTGCTTGGCCTGGACGGCGTCTATCCGCATGCCGATTACGTCACCGTCAACATTTCCAGCCCCAACACCAAGAACCTACGCGCTTTGCAAAGCGATGAGGCGCTGGACGCTTTGTTGAAAGCCCTGGCATTGCGCCGCAAGAAGTTGGCTCAGCAGCATGGAAAACAAGTACCTATCTTCGTGAAAATCGCGCCTGACCTGGAAAAAGCCCAAATCAAAGTGATTGCCGCGTCGCTCAAGGGGCATGGCATGGACGGTGTGGTGGCCACCAACACCACACTAAGCCGCGACGCCGTTATGGGCCAGCGGCACGCTGACGAAGCCGGCGGCTTGAGCGGCGCCCCGGTGCTGGCGATGAGCAATGGAGTGATACGCCAACTTCGGTCTGAACTCGGAGAGGGCTTCCCGATTATTGGCGTGGGCGGCATTTTGTGTTCCGAAGATGCGGTGAGCAAAATCAAAGCCGGTGCCGATGTCGTGCAAATCTACACCGGGCTAATCTACAAAGGGCCCGATCTGGTCGCCCAATGCGCGAGGCGCATCAAGGCCAGTTCTCGCTGACGATTCAAATTTCGCGGCGATCCGGGCGCGCCATTCGCGTAAACCATGACCAGCATTGGCTTTCGAACTGCTACAAATCCACAGCATTCAAATTACCGGAGTCCATGCCATGAAATCCTTTGGAAAACTTACCGTCTTGGCTTCTGCCCTGACGGCAGTTATTGGTCTCACTGTCGCAGGTGGCAACGCGTTGGCGCAGGACAAAAAACCGGTTGAACTGCGCTACAGCTCGGGCGCGCCGCCCCAAGGCAACCCATGGGTGATGCAAATCAACCGCTTCGCCAAAGACGTGGAAGAAGAAAGCAAGGGCGAGATCAAGATTCAGCCGTTCCTGGCGTCTGCGTTGGGCAGCGAACAAGACACCGTGGCCCAGGTGGCGCGCGGTTGCATCGACATGGGCGGTTATTCGGGCGGGTCAGCTGCGCTCATCGTGCCGGAAATCGGCCTGTTGCTCATGCCCGCCTATTTCAGCGGCCCAGAGCAATTTGACTGCGTTTTGGACAACCACATGACCAAATAGGTGACTGATCTTTACGCCAAAAAAGGCGTGAAGTTCTTGGGTTGGACGGAGGTCGGCAATATTGACCGGTGAGGCAAGAAACCGTACTACGCGCCGAGCGACCTCAACGGTGTCAAAGCAGCCAGTTATGCCAACAAGACCCAGCAGCTGTTTTTCACCTCGCATGGCGCCAACCCCAACCCGCTGGGTCTGCCCGAGTGGATTCCGGCTTTTCAAACCGGTTTGGCTGAAGTCGTCTTCACCACCATCACTTATGCCTTACCGTCGGGTCTGAACAAGGTGGCCCCGGTAGCTACGCGCGGTTTTTACGATTCGCCCGGATTGACGCTGATGAACAAGGGTGTGTTTGACAAACTGAGCAAGCCGCACCAAGAGGCTTTGTTGCGGGCGCAGGCGCGCAACACGTCGGCCAAATACCGCACCGAAGTGCGCGGGTTCGAAAATACGCTGTTTGGCATGAACGAGAAGGCGGGCGGGCAAACTGTCAACCTCACCCCGGAACAGCGTGCCCATTGGCGCAAAGTGATGCTGCCGGTGTTCCCGCGCATCGTCGAAGAAACCGGTGGCAGCTCGAAAGCTTTCTTCGCCGCCATGGAAGCCGGTCGCGAAGCCTGCACGAAAAAATAGGTCCGGTTTGCTGTGAGCCTTCAAGCAGCGCCTGGGGGGCGCTTAGCCATCCTGCCGCCCCCGCAGCTGCGCTTCGTTTTGCCAACGGCTGGCACAAGGCGGAATGCCTGGTTGCTGTGTCCGCTTTTGGTTTGATCGCGGCTTTGCTGATTTTGGACGTGGCCGGTCGCGAGGTGCTCGGCCCGATTTACAAACTGCTCAACATCAAAGGCGCGACTGGCGTCTATGGCGCGCAAAAACTGTCGGTCTATTCTTTGGTGCTCGCGAGCTTCTGCGGCATTGGCATAGCGACAGCCACCGGCAGCCACCTGTTGCCTCGAATTGGATTCGGCTGGATTTCCGAATCGTTTGCGCCGAAGATGGACTGCTTGGCCGACCTGATCACCGCTGTGTTCATGGTGGGCGTTGCGTATTACGGTTACGTGTTTGTGGCGTCCACGATGGCCGCCGGGTTGCGCGCGCAGGCGTTTGATTTACCCGTTTGGCCATTTCAAGTGGCGATCCCGCTGGGCTTCTTGTCTGCCTCAGTGCGCTATTTCCTGTATGCGGCCAGGCCTGCGCTTCGCCCATTGCCGCCCGAATTCCAAGAATGAGTGATCTGACATGACCTACGGCCTGATCCTCATCGCCTTGGTGGCGCTGCTATTGCTGCTGCGCCAGCCGCTCATTGTGATTTTGCTCAGTGTCTGCGCCTTTGTGCAGTACGTCTGGGGCAAAGGGCATTTCGACTACATCATCGAAGGCATATGGGTGGGGCTGGACAAAGAGTTGATTCTCTCGATTCCGCTCTCCATCCTGTGCGGCAATGTGATGGCGCAGGGCTCCACTGCCAAACGCTTGATCGCCATCATGGCCGCCATCACACGGCCTTTGCCGGGCGGCCTGGCGGTGGCGGCGATTTTGAGTTGCGGCATATTCGCGGCGATATCGGGCTCTTCGATCATCACCATGCTGGCCATTGGCACCGTCATGTACCCGGCCATGAAAGCCGCTGGGTATGACAACAAGTTCGCGCTGGGCACCATCATGTCTGGCGGCACCTTGGGCATCATCATCCCGCCGTCAATCCCGATGATCATCTACGGTTTGGTTACGGAAGCCTCGGTCACTGATTTGTTCCTGGCCGGTGTTGGCCCCGGCATTTTGATCCTGGTTGTATTTGCGATTTATGCCGTCTGGCACAACCGCAACAAGCCACGCGAGAATTTCAGCCTGGCAGAGTTCATCACGTCGATGCGCGAAGGCGTCTGGGCCATGATGATGCCGATTATTTTGCTGGGAGGCATTTACAGCGGTTTCACCACCGCCACTGAGGCCGCCGCCGTGGCCCTGGTGTATGCGATTTTGGTGGAGACCTTTGTGCACAACGAGATGAAGTTGAAAGACTTCTACAACGTCGTGCTCGAAGCCTCCAAACTCGGCGGCTCGCTTTTCCCGGTGCTGGCCGTAGCCTTGTCGTTGAACATCATCCTGATCGAGCACCGGGTGCCGCCCGCCTTGGTGCAGTTCATGCAAGGTTATACCAGCAGCCCGATCATGTTCATGCTCTTGGTGAATATTCTGCTGCTGGGTGTCGGTTGCTTGATGACCACGGGCGAGGCAATTTTGATTTTGGCGCCACTGCTGGCACCCATGGCCGAGGCTTATGGATTCGACAAAGTCACGTTTGGCATCATCATGATTTTGAACCTGGAAATTGGTTATCTCACGCCGCCCGTCGGCCTGAACCTGATCGTAGCGATGTCGGCGTTCAAACAGAACTTCGGCCTGCTCATCAAAGCCGCCGTGCCATTCATCTTGATGATGATGGCGTGCCTGGCGCTGGTGGTGTGGCAGCCTTGGATAGCCATGTACCTGGTAAACGGCAAATTTTGACTTCGCCCAGAAAGCCACGATAGGTCGTTGCCTTGCCTTGCCGTGCTAGGACACTGTCTGCGGCAATGCGCCTTCTCTCGCGGCTTTCTGAACGAAATCATGTTTCCATCAACAAAGACTTCACCAGCTCCCCGATTGCCAGCGCGCTCGTCAACCCCGGCGACTCAATGCCAAACAGATTCACCAAACCGTGTACACCATGGTCGCTGGGGCCTTGAATCATGAAGTCGGCGGCGGCTTCGCTTGGCGCGTTGATTTTGGGGCGAATGCCGCAGTAGCCGGGGATCAAAGCGCCGTCTTTCAAGCCCGGCCAATACTTGCGCACCTCGGCGTAGAAGGCCTCGCCGCGTGAGGCGTCCACTGTAAAGTCGTCGGGCGAATCGACCCACTGCACGTCCGGGCCAAACTTGGCTTGGCCGCCAATGTCCAGCGTGAGGTGAACACCCAAACCAGCGGCTTGCGGCACTGGGTAAATCAAGCGCGAGAATGGTGAACGGCCAGACAAAGTGAAATAGTTGCCTTTGCAAAAGTAAGCGGGCGGCAAGCAACGTGGATCGAGGCCCGCCAAGCTTCGGGCGAGCGCTACCGCATTCAACCCGGCCGCGTTGATGACCGTTTTGGCGCTCAACTCGGTGCCGCCAGTCACTACCAATTCAATAGCTGCTTGCGCACATTTCCCGTGACTTACAGCCGTGTTTGGCACAAATATTCCGCCGGCGTTCTCCAAATCGCCCTGCAAAGCCAGCATGAACGCGTGGCTGTCCACGATGCCGGTGCCGGGTGAATGAACGGCCGCGACGCATTCGAGTTGCGGCTCCAGCGCCTGCGCCTGCTCGCGCGTCAACCGAACCAGGTCAGTCACGCCATTGGCAGCAGCTTTGGCGATGATGCTGGTCAGTTGAGGCACCTGGTCTTCTGACGTGGCAACCAGCAGTTTGCCGCAACGCTGGTGGTCAATGCCGCGTTCTTCGCAGTAGGCGTATAACATTTGTTTGCCCTGCACACACAGGCGCGCCTTGAGTGAACCGGTGGTGTAGTAGATGCCCGCATGGATGACCTCGCTGTTGCGCGAGCTGGTGCCTGTGCCGATGCCCTCAGCCGCGTCCAGCACCAGCACCTCGCGGCCCGCCAGTGCGAGGGCTCGGGCGACAGCCAGCCCAACAACACCCGCGCCCACCACGACGCAATCAACCTGCTCCGCCATAAAGAATGCCGGTCTATTCGGATTTCACGTCCGCGTCTTTGACGAGTTTTACCCAGAACTTCGCATCCTCCGCAAGAAACAGCGCAAAACTCTCTGGCGACGCGGACAAGGAAACTTCAGTGCCCTCACGCGCCAAGGCGGCTTTCACAGGAGGTTGTTGCAAGGCCTGCTGAGTTGCGTCAAACAAGCGCTTGACGATGGCGGGCGGCGTGCCTGCGGGCACAAAAAAGCCGTACCAAAACTCGATGGCGTAACCTGGCAACCCGGCCTCGGCCATGCCCGGCAAATCGGGCACCAAGGCGCTGCGCTCTTTGCTGCTGACGGCCAAACCCTTGAGGCGGCCGGCTTGCACCATCGGCAACACCGAAGGCGGCGTGCCAAAGGTCAACTGCGTGTCGCCAGCCACCACCGATTGAATCGCAGGCGCGCCGCCTTTGAATGGGATGTGCTGCATCTGCACGCCGGCAATCTGGCTGAACAAGGCTGCACCCAAGTGGGGCGCCGAACCGTTGCCTGAGGTGGCGTAGTTCAAGGCGCCTGGCGCGGCTTTTGCCTTGGCGATCAATTCGCGAACCGATGAAATTCCTGCAGACGGATTTGCGGCGATGACCAGCGGCGAGCTCGTCACTTTGCTGATCGGCATCAGGTCTTTGGCGGTGTAACCCAACTTGGGGTTGAGCGCCGGGTTGACCGAAATAGCGGCAGGGCTGGCGATGAGCAGCGTGTAGCCGTCTGGCGCCGCTTTAGCTACCGCATCGGCTGCAATGCTGGAACCAGCGCCAGCTTTGTTGTCAACCACGATGGTTTGGCCCAAGGCGCGCCCGAGCGAGTCGCCCACCGCGCGGGCCACGTAATCTGCCGCACCGCCGGGGGCGAAGCCAACCACCAGCTTGATGGGTTTGTTGGGGTAAGGCCCGGTTTGGGCCTGCACCAGCAAAGGGGTAAGGCACAACACGGAGCTGGCAGCCGACTTCCACAAATTCATTTTGGAACCTTGTATGAAAAGCCTGGCAAGGGGATTGACCGAGACCATTTACACCGGCCCGTTCAACACAATTTTTCCCACTTGGCCATTGCCGTCCATAAACGCCTTGGCCTGCGCCAGTTGTTCAAACTCAAACGCTTTGTCGACCAGCGGCGTGATGCGCCCATCCGCAAACAGAGGCAACACCTCCGCCCTGAACGCTGGCAGGCTGTGCGCCTTTTGGTCGGCGTTGCGCAGTTTGTTGGAGACGCCAAACAGCGTCAACCGTTTGGCGTGCAGCGCCTCAATGTCCATCGCGCCGCCCATCACACCATCGACATAACCCACCGTGGCCAGGCGGCCTTCAAACGCCATGGATTTGACGCACTCCGCGAACACCGAGCCGCCCACCGCATTGACCACCAGATGGACACCCTTGCCACCCGTGGCGCTCATCACCGCATCGTGGAAATCCGGCCAGCGCGTACACACACCCACATCCAGTCCCAGCGATTTGAGGCGTTCCAATTTGGCCTCTGAGCCCGAGGTGCCGATGACTCGCGCGCCCAGTGCCTTGGCCAATTGCAAAGACCCCACACCCACGCCAGAGGTGACTCCGGCCACCAGCAGCCATTCATCCGACTTCAATTTGCCCTGCAGCACCAGCATGTCGTAAACGACCAGGAACACCAACGGAACGCTGGCGGCTTGTTGCCAACTCAAATTGGCGGGAACCGGCATGGCTTCGCGTTCGTCCATCACCACGAATTCCGCAAACGCGCCTGGGCACCGGCCCATGACTCTGTCACCGGGTTTAAATTGCGTGACGCCCACGCCGCAGGAAACAACCTCCCCCGCCGCTTCCATGCCAATCGCCTTCGTCCCGGTGCCTTTGCTGTGCAGGCCGTGCGCCAAGATGAATTCGCCCCGGTTCAAACTGGCGGCGCGCATGCGCACCAAGATTTGGGCCAGGCCAGGCTGCGGCTTGGGCGAGTCTTTCAGCTCAAGTGTGGCAACACCATCGGCCACCTGCATCCAATGCGATTTCATCATTTCCCTTTGAAAACCGGTTTGCGCTTTTCCATGAAGGCCTTGCGCCCTTCGGCGTAATCTTCACTGGCGAAACAGCCTTGAATCAATGTCTGGCACAAGGCGAAATCCAGCTCGGGGGATGGTTTCAAAATTTGGGCCGTGATCGCTTTGCCCGCGCGCACTGTGAGCGGCGCGTTGTCGGCCAGCGCTTTTGTGTATTCGGCAAGCAGCGTGGGCAGCTCATCAGGCGCGCAAATTCGCGTCACCAAGCCCATTGATTTCGCTTCTTCAGCATTGAGCTTTCGGGCGGTGAAGAACAGGTCTTTGGCCGCACCGGGGCCAATCAAATCCACCAGGTTCTTCATGGCCGAATAACGGTAACCCAGGCCCAGCCGCGCGGCAGGCACTGAAAAAACCGAATCGGTTGACGCGATTCGAATGTCGCAGCTGATCGCCACGTTCACGCCGCCGCCGATACAAAAGCCCCGAATGCACGACAGCGTGGGCAGCTTGCAGTTGTAGATCGCCATCAACGCCGTCTCGGCCATTTCTTCATACCGCGCCACCGCTTCCTGGGCGGCGCGCATGTCTTCAAATTGCGAGATGTCGGCGCCAGACACAAAGGCCTTGTCACCCGCGCCGGAAAACACCACGAGGCGAATCTGCGCGTCCTGCTCCGCCTGTGCCAACAGAGCCGGAATCGCCTCCCACATGTCCACCGACAACGCGTTGTGCCGCGCCACGTTACTGAAGCGGATGTGCAGCGTGTTGCCTTCGGCCCAGGTTTCAACCCGCGCTGTCGGCGAGGAATAAGAATTCACAGCCATCAATACACTTCCCGTTTTTTCATGGTCGCCAATTCGTCAGGGCCGTAGCCCAACTCGCGCAAAATTTCGTCTGAATGTTCACCCCGCCTCGGCGCCGTGCGGGCAATGCTGCTGGGCGTGCGGGAAAGGGTCATCGGTTGGCCCACCAGCTTCTGTCTGCCTTGGTGCGGAGACACCGCGTCTCGAACGATGCCGAGGTGTTGAATTTGCGGGTCTTCAAACATTTCCTGCAAGTTGTGGATGAGACCGCAGGCGACGCCGCTTTCATTGAGCAGCGCGATCCAATGCGCTTTGTCGTTCAACGCCAGCCGCGCATTGATTTGTTCGTTCAGCGCCTCCCGGTTGACGGAGCGGCCCTCTTTGCTGCTGAACCGCGCGTCCGTCACCCACTCCGGGGCGCCCAAAATGTCGCAAAACCGCTCCCAAATCTTGGAACCAAAAACGGCGATGTTGATGTAACCGTCGCGCGCTTTGTACACGCCCGTGGGAATGCTGGTCGGGTGGAAGTTGCCAGCCTGGCCTGGCTCGTCGCCGTCAATCAGCCAGCGCGAAGTTTGAAAATCCATCATGTAGACCATGGCTTCGAGCAGCGAGGTGTGCAGCCATTGCCCCTTGCCAGACACCTCACGCTCCAGCAAGGCCATCAAAACACCTTGGGCGGCGAACAAGCCTGCGCACAGATCTGCAATGGGCAAGCCAACTCGCATCGGCCCCTGCCCTGGCGCGCCGGTGACCGACATCAAGCCGCCCATGCCCTGCGCAATCTGGTCAAACCCAGGGCGCGCTGCCAGTGGCCCGGTTTGGCCGAATCCGGAAATGCTGGCGTACACCAAGCGCGGATGGTCAGCGCTCAATGTTTCGTAATCAATGCCCAAACGGTGCTTCACATCAGGGCGAAAATTTTCGATCACCACGTCAGCGCTTTGAATCAGTCGCTTGAGCGCGGCAATGCCGTCAGGTGCCTTCAAATTGAGGGTGGCCGACCGTTTATTGCGGTGGGTGTACTGGTAGTCCGAGCCATCCTGCCCGCCCAGCGTGTCGTCGCCGCGCATGTGCTCGGGCATCTGCACTTGGATCACATCTGCGCCCCAGTCCGCCAGTTGGCGGCAAGCGGTGGGGCCGGAACGCACTTGGGTCAAGTCAATAACGCGAAAGCGCTGCAGCGCGGAGGAAGCGGGAATATGGGGCATTGAGATTTGGCTGGCGGTTGGTTCACGGACTATATCTGTTCACGCTGGGAACAACCGTGCCGTGCTCAATGGCGAGCGCATTTCGGTCTCGGCATTTTCAGTCTGTGGCATAATAGAGGGCTATCCTGACGAGGAAGCCCATAGCGGTTATTCGTCAGCGACAGGGCGGTTAGCTCAGGGGTAGAGCACAGCATTCACACTGCTGGGGTCGGAGGTTCGAAACCTCCACCGCCCACCAAATTCCCACATTTTCAGGCCACGCATTCAAGCCACGTTTTCAGGCCACGTTTTCAGGCCACGATTCAGCTCGGTGATTGCAATGCTTTGGCCACGCGCCAAACCGTCTTGCCGCCACTTGATTTATCGATCTGGGTCAGCACACCTTCATGCGCTGCCAGTTCTGCGTCACTCGCGGCCGGCACCGGCAAATCAAACGCCGACAAATCCAATTTTTGCGCGCCTAAGCCAAAAGCCGATGTGCTCACCACATCCATGACCAAGGCGTCTTGGCCACGCGTGAGGTTGATGTAGACCTCGGCCAGCAACTCTGCGTCGAGCAAGCCGCCGTGCAGTGTCCGCCCGGAACGATCTACGCCAAGGCGGTCGCACAAGGCGTCCAGGCCGTTGCGTTTGCCGGGGTAAATTTCCTTGGCCATCGCCAGCGAGTCAATCACTTTGCCGACGATTGTCTTGAACGGCGGGTGGCCCAGCAGCCCCAGTTCCTTGTTCAAGAAACCCAAGTCAAACGGCGCGTTGTGAATGATGATTTCCGCGCCCGCAACGTAATTCAAAAACTCATCTGCCACCAGTTTGAACGCAGGCTTGTCGCTCAAAAACTCGGTGGTGAGCCCGTGAACCTTCAAGGCTTCTTCGTGGCTGTCACGACCCGCATTCACATAAAAATGCAGGTTGTTGCCAGTGAGCTTGCGGTTGACCAGCTCGACGCAGCCGATTTCGATCAGCCGGTCGCCCTGGTCAGGGTACAGGCCCGTGGTTTCGGTATCAAGAAAAATTTGACGCATGGTTTATCGATAGCTCTTAATGCACTTCCTTGGCGTGGTTGATGGAGTATTTGGGAATCTCCACCGTCACATTTTCCTGCGCCAGGATTGCCTGGCAAGACAGGCGCGAGTTGGGCTCCAGCCCCCAGGCGCGGTCCAGCAGGTCTTCTTCGTTTTCGTCCAGCTCGTTGAGCGACTTAAAGCCTTCGCGCACGATCACGTGGCAGGTGGTGCAGGCGCAGCTCATGTCGCAGGCATGTTCAATGTCAATGTGGTTGTCTAGCAGCGCTTCGCAAATCGACGTGCCAGCGGGCGCCGACACTTCAGCGCCATTGGGGCAATATTCAGCGTGCGGGAGTATTTTGATGATGGGCATAAAAGCTCGTATTGCAGTCGGTCCGCAAGTTCAGACAGCGCTGATGTTTTTGCCAGCCAGCGCTTGCCGGATGCCGCGGTTCATGCGTTCAGCCGCGAAGGCTTCAGTGCCTAAAGCCAGGGCCTTGGTAGCCGCTTCAATCGCTGCAGCTTCAGTGGATTGTTCTTTGGCGCTGCGCAGGGCCACCATTTGCGCGTCAATATCGGCGCGTTCAACCGCGCTCAACAAATCACCG
>JANOYE010000250.1:0-4441 GCA_031428695.1 Rhodoferax sp.
TCGGCCACCCCGGCTGCGGGTGATGCCACGCCGACCAGTTTCGCGCCGTCTTTGGCGGTGATGGTCATGAAGGCGCCGGTGGCCTTCTGGCCGGGCACGGTGCTGCGCACCCAGGCGTTTTTGATGTCCACGGCTTGAGCGAATGCGTTTTGGCTGAAGAGCGCCAAGAGGAGGGTGAGGCTCAGGAGGGCGAGGCTCGCCAATTGGGTTTTGTTGGCTGTGTTCATTGGTTTCATCGGGAATTCACTCAGTATTGTAAAAAACAGGCTGGAGGTCACTAATAATATGCGTTGGAAGCTATTATTTAGATAGTGACCGAAAACCAGCATTCAACCCAAAACCGGGCAGTGCAATGCCCCGCCTCGGAAATTCATCTGAAGCAAGGATTTTAGTCGTCTGCAATAAATTCCCAGCCACGGCAAAATGGCCCTTGATCGTTGGGTAGATTCACATTGAGCCCGCCTGATCAACATTTCTCATTCAAGTCACTTAAGGAAATACACATGTTTCGTCGAGTTTTTCAGCAAGCGCTTGCCGCGCTGTTCATTACGGCCCTTGCGGCAACTGCTCAAGCCGCCGCGCCCATGGCCAAGAAAAGCGGGCCGGGCTATTACCGCATGATGCTGGGCGACTTCGAAGTCACTGCTTTGTCTGACGGCACCGTCACGTTGCCGGTCAACAAAATTCTGCAAAAAATCACCGAAGCCCAAGTAGACAACGCCTTGGCAGCGCAAGGCTTGGCCAGCCCCTTGGAGACCTCGGTCAACGCCTACCTCGTCAACACCGGCGCGAAGCTGATCTTGATCGACACCGGCGCGGCCAAGCTCTTCGGCCCCACACTGGGCAACATGTTGGACAGCCTGAAAGCCTCGGGCTACACGCCCGAGCAGGTGGACGAGGTCTACGTGACGCACATGCACGCTGACCACGTCGGCGGCCTGATGACCGGCAGCGCCCGCGCCTTCCCCAACGCCATCGTGCGCGCCGACAAGGCCGACGCTGATTTCTGGCTCTCCAAGGAGAACCTGGACAAAGCGCCTGAGGCGATGAAAGGCTTCTTCCAAGGCGCGCAGGCCTCGCTCAACCCCTACGTGAGCGCAGGCAAATTCATGCCTTATGACGGCAGCACTGAGCTGCTGCCCGGCATTCGCGCGGTCGTCACCCGTGGCCACACGCCGGGGCACAGCGTGTTTTCAGTCGAAAGCAAGGGCCAGAAAATGCTGGTTTTGGGTGACCTGATGCACGTCGCTGCCGTGCAGTTTGCCAGACCTGAAGTCACCATCCAGTTTGACACTGACGCCGCCACGGCTGCCGACGTTCGCACCGCCCTGTACCGCGAAGCCGCGCGCGAGCAGTACATCCTCGCTGTGGCGCATATTTCGTTCCCAGGCCTGGGCCGGGTGCGGCAAGATGGCGCGACCGGGTACGTCTGGTTGCCGGTGAACTACTCGCCCGTGAAGTAGTTGGATGGATGAGGCGGACTGCGGGTGTGTGAGGCCGCAGGCGCCGCTAAAACGGGGTGAATTTATTATTTCCACTATGTCTGTAATAAATTTCACCCTCTAAGTCACGAATTAATAGCGAAATAAGCTATTTATTTTGACTGTATTTTGGTTAAAATTCAGTCAATTATTTTATTAAAATTAATAACTTGGCGGTCTTTTTTCACGCAGGCTGGCAATGCCTTCTTTCACATCTGGCCCGCCAAAGCCCATGAATTCAAGCGCCAACGAGGTGTCAAACGCAGGCCCGGCTTGGCGCAGCCAGTTGTTGAGCGAATACTTCGTCCAGCGGATGGCGCTTTGGCTGCCAGCGGCCAAGCGGTCGGCGATTTCGTAGGCTTTGGGCAGCAGCTCGGCGTCTTCCACGGCGAGCGACACCAGGCCAATGCGTTCGGCCTCCTCGCCGCTGATCGGCTCACACAGCAGCAGGTAAAACTTGGCTTTGGCCATGCTGCACAAGAGCGGCCAGACAATCGCCGCGTGGTCGCCCGCCGCCACGCCCAGGCGCGTATGGCCATCGACAATCTTGGCTGTTTTCGTGGCGATGGAGATGTCGGCCAGCAGCCCCGCCACCAGGCCCGCGCCCACCGCTGGGCCGTGCATGGCACTCACTATCGGTTTGTCGCAGTTGATGACGTTGTAAACCAGGTCGCGCGCTTCCTTCCAGACGCGGCTGCGTACAGCGAAGTCGTTCGCCATATCACTTACCAGTGCCAAATCACCCCCGCCCGAGAAACCCATGCCGTCGCCGCGCAACACCGCCACGCGCACCGAGTCATCCGCACCGACGTCGCGCCAGATCTCGCTCAGCTCCCAATGGCCTTCTTTGCCTGAGGTGGGCAGTTTGCCGTTGCCCCCCGGGCCGTCGGCGCGCATTTGAATGTCGAGCACCGCGCCGTCTTGGCCCCGGCGGGTGATGTTGAGGGTTTGGTAGCGTGTGTAGTCCATGGGGTTGGCCTCACTTTCGAAGTGCGGGAATAAATTCTTCAGGCGTTACCCCGGCCTGACGAAGCAAACCGGCGAGCGTGCCAGTCTTGACCTCACTGTGCATCGGAACCACACAGCCCTTTGAATCACGCTTCATGACTACGTGGCTTGCGCTTTGGCGTGCCTTCTCAAAGCCGAGCCGCTCAAGGGCGCGCTGAATTTCCGCACCCGAGACATGCGGCAATTTAGGCATGTGCGGGCGCAGGCACCGTGAATGTAGTGACTAACGGGTGCCCCATGGAAGGCATTGGAAATTCGCAAAGGTACAGGGCCGTAGCCTCCTGAAGATTCGCCACCGCCTCTTCGACCGTATCGCCCTGCGTTGTAGTTCCGGTCTCTGGGTTCAATGCGACGTATCCGCCTTCTTCTGCATGGGTGAGAACGGCAGTCAACTCCATAGCGATGCTCCTAGATAAAACAATCCCTATTGTCGCGCGAACTGATCTGTGACGCCCAGCGAATGGAAGGGACTTCCCCGTCCCAAATAGCCGCACGTCAAATTGCTGGAAACCATCGCCCACGTCGCCCACATCGCGAATGAGCACGTGCAGTCGCGCCAGTCAATGCAACTCAGCGGCATTGGCCCGACGACCGCCAGCTGTGTTGTGGCTACTGTGGCCAATCGCCGGTGACTGGTGCTGACCCACCACTGCAGTAGCCCGTTCGATTATTCGCAATCCAGCAAGGGTCTCTTTGCAGATTGCACCTTTTTCTCGTGTGGCCGTCAGCCTACATTCCTCGTACTGATTGCACCCGCTTTCTTACCCAAGGAGCCCACACATGAACTTTCTCGTCTTTCACCCTGCACACAGTGTCCTTTTAGCCGCGTGCCTATGGACAGCAGCCCAGGCAGGCCCAGCGGCTTTTGCCAAATTAGAGGCCCTGCAAGGGTCTGCCGAGCCCGCAGGGACGTTGGTGTACCGCGGTGACACGTTTGTCCAGCGTGCGCCTGTGGGGGCTCCGCTCTTCCGCTACGAACGCCGCGTGCTGACAAATCCCAACGGATTGACGGCAAGCCACATCACCCGTGATTTAGGCGGGCGCGTGATCATCGCCGAGTCGGCGCAGGTTTCACCCAGCTACGAGACCCAGCGGTTTGAGGCGACGAACCAGCAATCCGGCTTTACCGGATCAGTCCAGATCAGCAAAGGCGGTCGTCACCTGGAGTACGAACTGAACGACAACGGCAAGCTCAGCACGGCATCTGAAGATGTTTTCGACCCGGTTGTCTGCGGGCCCACCCTATTTGGTTTCATCTTGAGGAACTGGGATCCACTTGCGGCTGGCGCAACTCTGCCCGTGCGCATGCTGGCGCTCAAAGAAAAAACCACCTATGGCTTCGATCTGAAGTTTGACAAGCTGGCCGATGGCAAAGCCTCGTTCACCATCACACCCAGCAACTTTTTGATTCGTATGGCCGTCGCCCCACTGCAGGTGACGTTTGACGCCAGCACCAAGATGCCGGTTCGATACGAGGGTCGGGTGCCCCCCATGGAAAACATCTCCGGCAAGCTCAAAGACTTGGACGCCCGCGTGGAATACACGTCCGTGTCTGCGGTCTACCGCTGAAAACCGTCACCAGAGTCTGAAGCCATGACGACACTCTTTGCCGCCCTGCACCACGCTGCCGTACTGACACTGTTGGTCTGCGCGCTGGTCTCCATTTATCAACTGAGGCAACCACTCACCTTGCCTGGCGCTAGCCGCTTACGCAAGACGGACATGCTCAATGGCATCGCCGCGACCTTGGTGTTAGTTGTCGGATTGGTGCGGGTCTTCTACTTGGAGAAGGGTTTGGCCTACTACTTTAGCAACGGCCCATTCCTGGCCAAGCTGGCCTTCTACGGACTTGCCAGCGTGCTGTCTTTGGTTCCGACTCTGGAAATGCGCCGTTGGCAGATTCCACTCAAGAACGGGCAACTGCCCATCTTGAGCGACCAAAAACTGATCAC
>JANOYE010000251.1:0-22261 GCA_031428695.1 Rhodoferax sp.
AGTTCAGCATCAAAATTGGCATCCCAATCTTCGACCGACCCCGTCAAATCGGCATCCAGCCACTCTTGCGTTTCCTTTGCAACCTCGGGGTGCGCGGCTTCCCAGCGGTTTACTGCTTCACACGCCGCCACCAGCTCAGCGTCTTCTTTTTCCAGGTCTTGCCGCACCAAATTCACCAGATATTGGTTGCGCTTACGTGGCGGGACGGCACGGGCAAGCTTTGCCGCCACATCATCAGGCAGGCGCAGCAGCACGTGTTTGGCGGGCGGTGATTGAGTATTCAGCATGATGCAATGATATCAAAATATCAAGAAAGTTAAATATGTTCACCAAAATCCTGATCGCCAACCGTGGCGAAATCGCCTGCCGCGTCATTGCCACGGCCAAAAAAATGGGCATCCAGACTGTGGCGGTGTATTCCGACGCGGACAGGGATGCCCGCCATGTGGAACTGGCCGACGAGGCCGTGCACATTGGCCCGCCGCCCAGCCGCGAGAGTTATCTCCTGACCGAGAAAATTATTGCCGCCTGCAAGCAGACGGGCGCGCAGGCCGTACACCCCGGTTACGGCTTCTTGAGTGAAAACGCCGGTTTTGCCAAACGCGTGGAAGAAGAGGGCATTGTCTTCATCGGCCCCAAGCATTATTCGATTGCCGCGATGGGCGACAAGATCGAATCGAAAAAACTCGCGGGCAAAGCAGGCGTGAACTGCATTCCCGGCGTCAACGACGCGATTGAAACGGCAGAGAAGGCTGTGGAAATTGCCAAAGGTGTTGGTTACCCGGTGATGATCAAAGCCAGTGCGGGCGGCGGCGGCAAGGGCCTGCGCGTGGCCTTCAATGACAAAGAAGCGTTTGAAGGTTTCACCAGTTGCCGCAACGAAGCACGCAACAGTTTTGGCGACGACCGCGTATTCATCGAGAAATTTGTGGAGGAGCCGCGCCACATCGAGATCCAGCTGATCGGCGACAGCCACGGCAATGTGTTGTACCTGAACGAGCGCGAATGTTCGATCCAGCGGCGCCACCAGAAGGTGATTGAAGAAGCGCCGTCGCCCTTCATTTCGGATGCGACCCGCAAAGCCATGGGCGAACAGGCCGTGGCTTTGGCCAAGGCGGTTAAATACGAGAGCGCTGGCACGGTGGAGTTTGTGGTCGGCAAAGACCAGAGCTTTTACTTTTTGGAGATGAACACACGCCTGCAGGTAGAACACCCGGTGACCGAATGCATCACGGGGCTGGATTTGGTGGAGCTGATGATCCGCGTGGCAGCGGGTGAAAAGCTGCCGCTTCAGCAAAAAGACGTGCAACGCAACGGCTGGGCGATGGAATGCCGAATCAACGCCGAAGACCCGTTCCGCAGCTTCCTGCCGAGCACGGGGCGCCTGGTGCGTTTCCAGCCGCCGGTGCAGACCATGTTCCAGGGCAACACTGTTGACTTGCAAGGCGTGCGTGTGGACACCGGCGTGCAAGACGGCGGCGAGATTCCGATGTTTTATGACTCGATGATCGCCAAACTCATCGTGCATGGCAAAGACAGGATGGATGCCATCGGCAAGATGCGCGAGGCGCTGAATGCCTTTGTGATTCGGGGTGTCAGCAGCAACATCCCCTTTCAGTCGGCCCTCTTGGCGCATCCCAAATTTGTGGCGGGCGACTTCAACACCGGCTTCATCGCTGAAAACTACGGCAAAGGATTCCGAGCAGAAGACGTTCCCCATGATGATCCGGATTTCTTGATTGCATTGGCGGCGTTCATCCGCCGCAAGTCGCGGGAGCGGGCGACGATGTTGAGTGGGCAACTTCCCGGCTACGCAGTGAATGCGGGCAAAGATTACGTGGTCGTCACGTTGGCGCAAGACGGCCAACACCGGTACACCCCTGTGCATGTCGATGAATTTGAAGGGGAATCGGGCTCTGCGCGAGTGAAAATAGGCGTAAGAGGCTATGAAATACGTAGTAACTCCCGGCTCAATGACATCTGTATTCGGGGCACTGTGAACGGCAAACCATTCACTGCCCAAGTGGAACGCGGCACCGCCAAGAACCCGCTGGCGCTGCGCATGCAGCACAACGGCACGCGCATTGATGCCCTGGTGGTGTCGCCACGCATGGCCGAGCTGCATGCGCTCATGCCGCACAAACAAGCGCCGGACATGAGCCGTTTTGTCTTGTCGCCCATGCCGGGGCTGCTGGTTGAAGTCGCGGTGCAAGCGGGCCAGAAAGTGCTGGCCGGTGAACGCGTGGCGGTGATCGAAGCGATGAAAATGGAAAACGTGCTGTTTGCGGCGGCGGACGGCGTGGTTGGCAAGGTGCTGGCGCAAAAGGGCGAATCGCTCAGTGTTGATCAAGCCATCGTGGAGTTCACATGACCCGCCCGTTCAAAGTGCTGGGCATCCAGCAGATCGCCATCGGTGGCGCCAGCAAAACCAAGCTGCGTGAGCTTTGGGTGGACATGCTCGGCCTGGAAGTCACTGGAACCTTTAGAAGCGAGCGCGAAAATGTTGACGAAGACATTTGCGCCATCGGCACGGGGCCGTTCAAGGTCGAAGTCGATTTGATGCAACCGATTGACGCCGATAAAAAACCAGCCGTGCACACCACGCCCTTGAACCATGTCGGCCTGTGGATCGACGACTTGCCCAAGGCCGTTGAATGGCTCGCGGCCAAGGGCGTGCGCTTCGCCCCGGGCGGCATTCGCAAGGGCGCGGCGGGCTTTGACATCTGCTTTTTGCACCCCAAAGCCAATGATGAATTCCCCATCGCCGGGGAGGGTGTCTTGATCGAGCTGGTGCAGGCGCCGCCAGAAGTTGTAAATTCTTTTACTCAGCGTGCCGGTGCGGCATGACATTTTTCACGAATTGACACAAAAGCCACACTTTTCGGGATTCACCTAAGGGTGTTGTATACAGCGGCTCCGTAGACTGTTTGCAGACCCAAGCCACGCCCCAATCCATGGGTTTGGCAGTGGGCCATTTAGGAGACAGTTTTGCTTCCAACCAACATCGCCAACCCGACCTATTTTCACAAGGTCGTGGATTGCCAATACGCCTGCCCGGCGCACACCCCCGTACCCGAATACATCCGCCTGATTGGCCAGGGGCGTTACAGCGACGCCTACATGGTCAACTGGGCCTCCAACGTGTTCCCCGGCATTTTGGGGCGCACTTGTGACCGGCCGTGTGAACCGGCCTGCCGGCGAGGCAGGGTCGAAGACAGTGAGACCGAGAAGCCAGAGCCGGTTGCGATTTGTCGCCTCAAACGCGTCGCTGCCGACATGAAGTCCGACGTGACAAAACGCATGCCGAAAATCGCGCCCAAAAATGGCAAGCGCATCGCTTGTGTGGGCGCTGGCCCCGCGTCACTCACGGTGGCGCGGGATTTGGCGCCGCTGGGCTACGACATCACCGTTTTTGACAGCGAGGCCAAAGCCGGCGGTTTCATGTGGTCGCAAATCCCGCGCTTTCGCTTGCCCGAAACGGTGATTGACGAAGAGACGGGTTACATCCTGGACATGGGCATCCATTTCAAGAACAACCAACCGGCTGACTCGATGAAAGCGCTGCTGGCGCAAAATTTTGACGCGGTGTTTGTCGGCTGCGGCGCGCCGCGCGGGCGTGACTTGCAGCTGCCTGGCCGCAAAGAGATTGCAGAGAACATTCACATCGGCATTGATTGGCTGGCCTCGGTGTCGTTCGGCCACGTCACCAGCATTGGCAAACGGGTCATCGTATTGGGCGGCGGCAACACGGCGATGGACTGCTGCCGTTCCTCGCGCCGCTTGGGCGGCACCGATGTGAAGGTGATCGTCCGCAGCGGCTTCGAAGAAATGAAAGCCTCGCCCTGGGAGAAGGAAGACGCGCAGCACGAGGGCATTCCGATCCTCAATTTCCATGTGCCCAAAACCTTTGAGCATGACAACGGCAAATTGACCGGCATGACATTTGAAGTCGTCAAGGCCATCTACAACGAGAACGGCGAACGCAGCCTGGTGCCTACGGGCGCGCCTGATGTGATGGTGCCTTGTGACGCCGTGCTGATCGCCGTGGGCCAAGAAAACGCATTCCCCTGGATCGAAAAAGACTGCGGCATCAGCTTTGACAAATGGGGTTTACCCGTGCTGAACAAAGACACTTTTCAGTCCAGCATCCCGAACGTCATCTTTGGCGGCGACTCGGCTTTTGGCCCGAAAAACATCATCACCGCGGTGGCCCACGGGCATGAAGCAGCGGTTTCGATCGACCTGTTGCTGAATGGCGAAGAGGTCAACCGCCGCCCGGACCCGATGACCAATTTGATGTCTGCCAAGATGGGCATTCACGAGTGGGCCTACGACAACGACACATCGAACGACCTGCGCTACAAAGTGCCATGGGCCAAGGCCGAAATGGCTCTGGCCAGCATCAAGGTTGAAGTCGAGCTTGGTTTTGACGCCGCCACCGCCTTCAAGGAGGCGCAGCGCTGCCTCAACTGCGACGTGCAAACTGTGTTCACGCAAGACACCTGCATCGAGTGTGATGCCTGTGTCGATATCTGCCCGATGGACTGCATCACCTTCACGGCCAATGGCGACGAGCCAGACTTACGCACCCGGCTCCAGGCACCCGCCACCAATTTGACGCAGGACTTGTATGTTTCGGGTGTCATGAAAACCGGAAACGTGATGGTGAAAGACGAAGACGTGTGCCTCCACTGCGGGCTATGTGCCGAACGTTGCCCAACGGGTGCGTGGGACATGCAAAAATTTCTGCTTGTCACGCCCAAAGCGACACCTTTTGATATCGCTGGGAAAATTCAGCCAAAGTCTGCGGCGAAAAAAGCCGAGGGGATGCCAGCATGAAAAGAATTGAAGCCACCAACGACTTCGTCATCAAGTTCGCCAACGTGAACGGCTCGGGTTCGGCCTCTGCCAACGAACTCTTCGCAAAGGCGATTTTGCGCATGGGCGTGCCGGTGAGTCCGCGCAACATCTTCCCCAGCAACATCCAGGGCCTGCCCACTTGGTACGAAGCGCGCGTGAGTGAAAAAGGCTACCTCGGCCGCCGTGGCGGCATCGACATGATGGTGGCAATGAACCCGCAAACCTGGGATGCCGACGTTGCCGAGATTGACGCTGGTGGCTACTTGTTTTATGACAGCACCAAAGCCCTGCCGAAGTCCAAATTCCGTGACGACATTCACGTCATTGGCATGCCGTTGACGGAAATTTCGAACGCTGTTTACCCCGACCCACGCCAGCGCCAACTCTTCAAGAACATCATTTATGTGGGGGCCTTGAGCGGCCTTCTGGGTGTTGAAGAAGGTGTGTTCGAAAAGTTGTTCGCTGAGCAGTACAAAGGCAAAGAGAAGTTGCTGGATTCCAATTTGCGCGCCCTTCGCCTGGGGCGGGATTTTGCTGCCGAGCATTTGGCAGGCGCGGTGGGCATCCAGGTCAAACGCAGCGACAAGGTGGGCGACTTGATCTTTGCCGAAGGCAACGCCGCCGCCGCTTTGGGTTGTGTTTACGGCGGCGCCACGGTGGCGGCCTGGTACCCCATCACACCTTCCAGCTCGGTCGCGGAAGCCTTCCAGAAATACTGCGCCAAGTTCCGCGTTGATGCGAACACCGGCCAAAACAACTACGCCATCGTTCAGGCCGAGGACGAAATCGCCTCCATTGGCATGGTCGTCGGCGCAGGCTGGAACGGCGCGCGCGCTTTCACCGCCACCTCCGGCCCTGGCATTTCGCTGATGACCGAGTTCATCGGCCTGGCTTACTTTGCCGAAATTCCGGTCACTATCATCAACGTGCAACGCGGCGGCCCCTCTACTGGCATGCCAACTCGCACCCAGCAGGCCGACATCATTGCCTGCGCCTACGCCTCGCACGGCGACACCAAACATGTGTTGTTGTTCCCCGAAGACCCGACCGAATGTTTCGAACATTCCGCCGCTGCGCTAGACCTGGCCGACCGCCTGCAAACCCCCATCTTTGTGATGACCGACCTCGACATCGGCATGAACCAGCGCCTGTGCAAACCCTTCGTGTGGGACGAAGGCCGCGACTTCGACCGGGGCAAGGTCATGACCGCCGAAATGCTCGAAGCCGGCCGCGATTTTGGCCGCTACAAAGATGTGGACGACGACGGAATCCCGTGGCGCACCTTGCCCGGAACCCACCCCACCAAAGGCAGCTATTTCACCCGTGGCACCACGCGCAATGCCTATGCACAGTACTCCGAGCGCGGGCCGGACTACATTTACAACGTTGAGCGCCTGCTCAAGAAATTCGCCACAGCCGCCAGCCTGGTGCCGCAACCCGTGCAGCGCAAGGCGGCGCACAAAACCCGCCTGGGGGTAATCTTTTTCGGCTCCACCAGCCCGGCCATGCACGAGGCGCTTGACGCTTTGCAAGAAGCCGAGATCCATATCGACGCGATGCGCCTGCGCGCCTTCCCCTTTCCGGAGTCGGTGGCGAAGTTCATTGCGGAACACGAGCAGGTATTCGTCGTCGAGCAAAACCGCGACGCGCAAATGCACGCGCTCCTGGTGAATGAACTCGACATCGACCCCGCCAACCTGGTGCGCGTGTTGCATTACGACGGCACGCCCATCACGGCGCGTTTCATCACCATGGCGATCACCAAACACGTGCATGCCATCGCGGTAGAGCCGCGCCACGCCCACGCGAAAACCGCGCCCATCAAGGACAAGGAAACTGTATGACCTACCTCGCGAAACCGCGTTTGCACCACCCGAGCTTGGTGGCCAATGAAGTCGGCTACACCCGACGCGACTACGAAGGCAAAGTCTCGACCCTTTGTGCGGGTTGCGGGCACGATTCGATCAGCGCCGCCATCGTGCAGGCCTGTTATGAGCTGAACGTCGAACCGCACCGCGTCGCCAAACTCTCGGGCATCGGTTGCAGCAGCAAGACGCCTGATTATTTCTTGGGCGCTTCCCACGGCTTCAACACCGTGCATGGGCGCATGCCCAGTGTGCTCACCGGCGCGAACTTGGCGAACCGCGACTTGTTGTACATGGGCATTTCGGGCGACGGCGATTCGGCGTCGATTGGCCTGGGCCAATTCGCCCACGCCATGCGCCGGGGCGTGCGCATGGTTTACATCGTGGAGAACAACGGTGTTTACGGCTTGACCAAAGGCCAGTTTTCCGCCACGGCAGACAAAGGCAGCAAAGCCAAAAAGGGTGCCATTAATCAGGAAAGCCCGGTCGATCTGGTCGGCATGGCGCTGCAACTCGGCGCCACCTTTGTCGCGCGCAGCTTTTCAGGCGACAAAACGCAGCTGGTGCCCTTGATCAAAGCTGCCATGGGCCACGGTGGCGCCGCCTTCCTGGACGTGATCAGCCCCTGCGTGGCCTTCAACAACCACGCCGGCAGCACCAAGAGTTACGACTACATCCGCGAACACAACGAAGCCGTGAGCCGCATTGATTTCATCACCAGCCGCGACGAGATCACCGCGAAGTACGCGCCCGGTTCGGTGGTTGACGTGGAACAGCACGACGGCAAGTTCCTTCGCCTGCGCAAACTCATGGCCGACTACGACCCCACTGATCGCTTGGCTGCCATGCACCAGGTGGCCCTGCACCAGGCCAAAGGCGAGGTGCTGACGGGCCTGCTCTACCTTGACCCAGATGCGGGTGATTTGCACGCTGCAATGAACACCACCGCTGCGCCGTTGAATTCTCTGGGTGCGGGCAAACTGTGCCCCGGCAGCGCGGCGCTTGAAAAACTCAACGCATCGATGCGGTGATGATTTGACTCACTTCAGCGCGGCTTCGACCATGCTCTCCAGGGCTTTGCCGATGTTGCCAATGGCCGGGCAGGCTGCGACGTTGTGGCGTTTGCCCATCCAGAGCGGGTCGTTGTAAGCCAGCCAGACTTGGTTGCTGGCATCTTCCCAAACCAGCGCCTTCAGAGGCAGATCAATGCCCACGGATTGAGCGCACTCCATTAACGGCGTGCCACCTTGTGGATTGCCAAATATCAGCACTTCGGTGGCCCTGATCGATTTGCCAATGCGCTGCGCGCCAGCGGCGTGGTCAATGCGGGCAAACACGTTCAATCCCCGCGCTTTGACGACTTCTTCAAATTTGTTCATGGTGTCTTTGGCGCTGTGCGGGCTTTTGGCAGCCGCCAAGCCCTCGGCATTTTGGGCTTGTGCAGGGTGAACCAATGCTGCCAGCAGCATGGCAAAAGATATCAATTTGATAAGGTGTTTCATGGGGTTCCTTGGGTTCGTTTTGGTCAGTTGGATTGTCCAAGCTGGAGTGGTTGGCGAGCCAGGCCATTCAAATTGACCGCTCACCCTTCGCTTTTCCCGCGCCCTTCAGTCGTGCGCTGCGCCCAGTTCTTACGGGACTTGGCGCTTGTTATTGCAAGTGTGGCTTGCGAGACCTTGCACGAGCCAGCGCCGCTTCAACAACCACGCGCCTTTTTTCGAGTTCAGCCGGGTCGGTAATGCGGGAATGGGCAGGCAGATCGCCTAGCTTGGCTTCTAGCTGAACTTCATGGTTTTTGAGCCTCTGAGTCTCGTTTTTACTCAATCTTTCGCTTCTAAATTCATAGCGATTTCGGGCGACATCAGCCTGCGGTTGCGACCAGGCGGCCCAACCGGTGGCCGCGCCCGAGACATTTTCCATCACGATGCAATCGACCGGGCACACCGGCAAACACAACTCGCAGCCGGTGCAGTGCGGTTCGATCACGGTGTGCATGCGTTTGTTGCTGCCCACAATCGCGTCGGTCGGGCAGGCGTCGATGCACAGGGTGCAGCCGATGCACCAGTTTTCGTCGATCACGGCCACCGCGCGCGGGCCCTGCGCGCCGTTTTCGGGGTTCAACGACATAGCGGCGAGGTGGGGCTGCCCGGTGAGGGCCGCCAGCCGCTGGATGCCTTCAGCGCCGCCTGGCGGGCATTGGTTGATGGGCGCAGCGCCGTCGCAAATGGCGCGGGCGTAGGCAGCGCAGTCCGGGTAGCCGCAACGGGTGCACTGCGTTTGCGGCAGCGCGGCGAGGACAATATCAAAAAAAGGCTTGGAGGCCACCACGTCAATCAGCCCCTAACAAGGCATTTTGGTGCCTCTCACACATCGACTATTTCTCTTATTTTTTCGATTTAGAAATTATTTTCGATGTTTTTACTGACTTTTTCACTTCAATTTTAGAAGCTGCTTGTCCATTTTTTTCGTGACTTGATGCCGATTTATTTGGCTTGCCATGGTTCTCCAAAATAAATTTCTTGACCTCTGGGTAGACCATCTCGCGCCAACGTTTGCCCGCAAAGATGCCGTAGTGCCCGGCACCTTTGGCCTCCAGGTGTTTCTGCCGCGAAACGGGCACGCCACTGCAAATGGCGTGGACAGATTCGGTCTGGCCTGAGCCGGAGATGTCGTCCAACTCGCCCTCCACGCTGAAAAGCGCGGTGGTGGTGATGTCTTGCGGCCGCACGCGTTCGAGTTTGCCCTCGGCGTTGGCCACGTCCCAGGTGCCGTTGACCAAGCAAAAGTCCTGGAAGACGACGCGGATGGTGTCGAGGTAATAGTCAGCATCCATGTCCAGCACGGCGTTGTACTCGTCGTAGAACTTGCGGTGCGCCTCGGTGCTGGCGTCGTCGCCTTTGATGAGGTCTTTGAAGTAGTCGTAATGGCTGTTGGCGTGGTTGCTCGGGTTCATCGCGACAAAACCGCTGTGTTGCAAAAAGCCGGGGTAAACACGGCGGCCCGCGCCGGCGAAGTTGGTCGGCACGCGGTAGATCACGTTGTTTTCAAACCAGCTGTAACTCTTGTTCATGGCCAGGTTGTTCACGGCCGTGGGCGACTTGCGCGCGTCTATCGGGCCGCCCATCATCGTCATCGACAAAGGTGTGGTCTCGCCGCGCGAGGCCATCAGCGAGACGGCAGCCAATACCGGCACCGTCGGTTGGCAGACGCTGATCACGTGGCAATTGCCGTAAATCCCCTGCACGTGGCGGATGAACTCCTGCACGTAGGCGACGTAGTCGTCCAGCGAGAATTTGCCATCAGACAGCGGCACCGTGCGGGCGTTTTTCCAGTCGGTGATGTAAACCTTGTGCTCTTTGAGCATGGTTTTCACCGTATCGCGCAAGAGCGTGGCGTAGTGGCCGGACAGCGGCGCGACGATCAACACCGCTGGCTCGCCTTTGAGCTTGCCCAGCGTGCCGACGTCATCGGTGAAACGCTTGAAACGGCGCAGCTCGCAAAACGGTTTGTTGATCTCCACCCGCTCGTGAATCGCCACCTGCACGCCGTCGACATCGATCGTGCGAATGCCAAACTCTGGCTTTTCGTAGTCTTTGCCCAAGCGGTGCAACAGCGAATAACCCGCCGAGATGCGCTGCGCAAACGGGTTTTGGCCCAGCGCCGTCAATGGGTTGGCGTAAACCTTGGCGGCGGCCTGTGCGATGTCAGAGAATGGCTCCATCAATGAGCGTTGGGTTTCGTAAAGTTGGTACAGCATGGGAACTCGCTTTGTTCTTCACTGACAACAAAATGGTGCAGTGCAATATATGCATTGTCGCAGGTTGTAATTCGAGTCGGACGCCTTAAATGCAACGTAGACTGTTTTTTCTAAAGACCGGTGTTTTCACCGCTTCCACAGGAGTTTTCATGACGGGTTTGATGACGGATTTGGCGGACGCTGCGGGGTTAAGTTCGTTGAAATCATTGAAGAAATCGCCCCGCATGCCGGTTTTGTTTCTGGGCCACGGCAGCCCCATGAATGCGATTGAGGACAACGAATACCGCCAAAGCTGGCAAGGATTAGGCAAACAGTTTTCCGACGGATCAGGGGCCACGTACCCCAAGCCACAACTCATTCTGTGCATTTCGGCGCATTGGCTGACCAAAGGCTGGTATTTCACGGCCATGGACACGCCCAAAACCATTCACGACTTTGGCGGTTTTCCGCAGGAGCTTTTTGCCCAACAGTACCCCGCACCCGGCGCGCCCGAAGCCACCGCTGAAATCAGCCGTTTGCTGATGCAGCCGGGCAGCGTCAAACCCATCGGGCTCGACACTGAATGGGGTCTTGACCACGGCACCTGGTCGGTCATCAAGCCGATGTTCCCGGCGGCTGACATCCCGGTGGTGCAGCTCAGCATGGACTACGGCCGGCCCGCTGCCGAGCACTTCGCGTTGGGCCAACAGCTGCGTGACCTGCGTGATCAAGGCGTCTTGATCGTCGGCAGCGGCAATGTGGTGCACAACTTGCGGGCGGCACGTTTCGGCGTCCCGGCAAACCAAGCCTACGACTGGGCCATTGAATTTGACAAAGTCGTGGCCGATCAAGTCGCCAGCGGTAATTTGAAGGCCCTTGCAGACTTCCAGAAACTCGGCGCATTGGCCGCCCAGGCGCACCCGAGTTACGACCACTATTTGCCGATTTTGTACTCGGCGGGCGCAGTGCACGCGGGCGAGGCGGTGAAATCGTTCAATACGAACTACCAGGCCGCATCCATCGCCATGCGGTCGTTTGTCTGGGGATAGGCGAGTCGCCCCCACGCTCTGCCGCTTTGCGGGTCGCTGCCCCCGAGGGGGCTAATTTTTCTCGGGGCGGCCCGTCGGGAAATTGGCCCCCACGCTCCGCCGCTTCGCGGGTCGCTGCCCCCCGAGGGGGCTAATTTTTCTCGGGGGCGGCCCGTCGAAAAATTGTTTGTCCGATTATTTTCCCGCGGCCTTCAAAATGCCGCGCACTGCGTTGCGGCTGTGCGCGCCGAAATGGATGAGCAGCTCGGCCACGGCGTCGTCGAGTTTTTTGCGTTTGGCAGGGTCAATGGCGGCAAGTTCGGCGATCAAATCGACAGCGGTTTCACTGGCGCCAAAGTCAAA
Organism: Rhodoferax sp.; assembly: GCA_031428695.1. Taxonomy (GTDB): domain Bacteria; phylum Pseudomonadota; class Gammaproteobacteria; order Burkholderiales; family Burkholderiaceae_C; genus JANYCG01. The sequence goes on from JANOYE010000251.1 coordinate 11,853, forward strand.
GCCCGGGTCGCCGACATATTTGCCAGGCAAACTCTCCACAATGATCTTGGCCAGCTTGGCGGCGTAGTCGTAAGATTCTTTGGCCACGACATCGCGGCCGTAGAGGGCATTCCACGCGGGGTAGTTGGCGTCAGCCGCCAAATTGCCCAATGACTTGACCACCGCCTGGTCTGCCCCACCGGAAGCTGCCCGGAGCAAGATTTGGGATTGGTAACGCTCCAGCGCCAAATGGCGGTTGGAGAGCAGCGTGACGATGTTGTTCTTCAACGTCGGGAACCCGGCCATGGCCAGCGCGTTGACGCCCAGCAGCCCCATCGTGCCCGAGCCAGGCGACAGGCTGGCGTGGTAAGGCTGGCTCAAGTCCTGGATGTAATGCAAGGCCAGGCCTGAGAAGCGCCAGCCCCAGTAGTTGTGGCCGGTTTTGAAGGCCAAGGCGGCCAGCCCGGCGTATTGGTTCACCCGCACCAGAGGAAACGTGCGTTTGAGGAAGGGCGCTGCCAGGTAAAGAATTTTGTCTTCATGGTAGAAGCCCATGTGGAATGGCGACTGGGTGGAAAACGCCAGCTTCGGGTTGCCAAAGGGAAGGTTGCCAAAGCCATAGGTCTTGCCCCAATCCGAAGGGCTGTCGTCCATCAGGTTGATGTCAAGGCCAAAGTCAGGCTCAAAAGTCGCGCTGGCCAACACTTTGAGCGCGTCCACCGACTCGCCGGGCTTGACCACGACGAAGCGGCGCGGCGCGTTGGGCAGGCCGGGCAGGGTGCTCACGTCCACATGCCGATGGAACGCCAGGCCTTCATTGGCCGCTTTTGTTGGCGCATTTGTCGGAGTTTTCGCGTCTAGCTCGTAATACAGGGCAAAACGGCTGTCTGGGGCCACGCGCAGGGCGCTCAGAAAGGCCCGCCGCAAGGCGTCGCCGGGTCGTGCCGGGTTGGCGGCAATATCGTGGACAAAAGCCAGCGCCGCCGGGCGTGCGGGGTAATTGGGCACGTTGGCGAGCAGCCACGCTTCCTGGTCGGCCAGTAGTTGGGCGATGGCTTTTTCTTCGGCCTTTAAAAAGGCTTCGAGCGGCTCGGCGTTCGCAGGCGCTGCTTTGGCCACTTCGGGCATGTTCTCAAACACGCGGTAGCTGGCGATGGCGTGGTTGCCCCAAGCTGCCGCCGGGCCGCAAAAGGCTGCACCCAAAGTGCTGGCCAACACGAGTGTTGAAGCGAGCGTTGAAGTGACAGCGCGCATTCGCAAGGGGTTCATAAGCAGGTCTCCTCTAGGCGGCAGTTTAGGCCCGTCAAGCGCGATTGGACTCATCTGAGAAGCGCCGTGCCAGAAGCACCCTGGAACCGAAGCCAAAAACGAGTGGTCAGGCTGCTGCCAACAACTGCTCTGAAACCGCCCACAGCCGCTCGGCCAGCGCTGGGTCGGCAATGTGGGGCGAATAACCCGAAACGCGGTTGGTGGGCTCCGCAGGCAGGCCTTGGCGGCAGTCTTCCAGGTACAGGCCGCCATGGCCCTTAAGCGCGGGCGCCGTGGCGGCCCAGACGCTGGTGGCGGCGCCTTGCGCCGGGTTCTTGAAGATGTCCAGCGGGGTGTCGTCAGCCTTGAGCCAGCCCAGGGCGCGCATTTCTTCAATCGGCAAGAATTTTTGCAAACCGGTCATGATGCCGCCGGGGTGCACGGCGTTGGCCGCAATGGCGCCATTGCCGTCATTGCCGTGGCGCAAATGCAGACCCAAAACGAACAATGCGTTGGCGCTTTTGGCCTGGCCGCAGGCCTTCCATGAGGATACCGAGCGGTTGGCCGCTGGCGTTCCAGCCGGCGGCAAATTGGCGAACCGTGGCCAGGTCGCTCAAATCGAGCTTGGCCACCTGGATGTGCGCGGCGGGAAACTCCGCCTTGAGCGACGCGGCGGCGCTGTTGCCTTGCGCCAAATTGCGCACAGCCAGCGTGACTTGCGCGCCAGCAGACACGAGCGCCCGCGAGGTTTCCAGCCCCAAACCCGACGCGCCGCCGGTGATGACAGCATTTTTCCCTTGCAACGAGACCGCGCTTGCCACTTCAAGCGCCGTGCTGCGCGCGTTGAAGTCTGAGGTGATGGTTTGAGTGGCGGTGGCCAAGTCAATCTCCTATCTCAAAAATTTGTTCAAATTAGAAAACCAACCAAAATAGATTAAAATTTAACCAAATACGTTAAGTAATTAATAGCTAAATTCTTATGTTTTTCGTGACTTATATGCTTTTTCAGTATTTGTAAACTCTAAGCAAAAAGATATTTAGGAACTTCAACCTAAATCAACCCACCACCTTGGCAATCGACGCACACACATGGTCGATGTTTTTGCTGTTCAACGCCGCCACACACATGCGGCCAGTGTCTGTGCCATACACGCCAAACTCATTGCGCAGGCGCTCCATCTGCGCCTTGCTCAAACCCGAATAACTGAACATGCCGATTTGCGTGGTGATGAAACCCATGTCTTTCTTCACGCCAGCGGCTTTGAGGCCCGCAACCAGTTTCTGCCGCATGCTCTTGATGCGCACCCGCATTTCTGCAAGCTCGCCTTCCCACATCGCCCGCAGTTTTGGGTCGTTCAGCACGGCAGCCACCACCGCGCCGCCGTGGGTGGGCGGGTTGCTGTAGTTGGTGCGGATGACGATTTTGAGCTGGGACAACACGCGCTCGCACTCCTCTTTCGTGTTGCACAAAACGCTCAATGCGCCGACGCGTTCGCCATACAGGCTGAAACTCTTGCTGAACGAGGTAGAGACAAAAAATGTGAGGCCAGCGTCGACAAACTTCTGCACCGCTGCGCCGTCTTCTTTCAAGCCGTAACCAAAGCCCTGGTAAGCCATGTCGAGGAAAGCGGTGAGCCCTTTGGCTTTCACGGCAGCGACGACTTGATCCCACTGTGCCGGGCTGATGTCATAACCCGTCGGGTTGTGGCAGCAGGCATGCAGCAGCACAATCGTGCCCGCTGGCGCCGCGTTCAGCGCGGCCAACATGCCGGCAAAGTTCACGCCGCCCAGGCCGCCGTTGGCCGCAGGGTCGAAATACGGGTAGGTTTCAACCACAAACCCGGCGCTGGTGAACAAGGCGCGGTGGTTTTCCCAGCTCGGGTCGCTGATCAATATCTTGGCATCGGGCGCGTATTTCTTGAGGAAATCAGCGCCGATCTTCAACCCGCCGGTGCCGCCCACAGCTTGCACGGTGGCGACGCGGCCTGATTTCACAGGCTCGGAATCAGCGCCAAACACCAGGCCCTTGACAGCCGCGTCATAGGCGGCAATGCCGTCCATCGGCAGGTAATTGCGCGGTTTGGGCGCCGCCACCATGGCCTGTTCGGCAGTCTGCACACATTGCAACAAAGGCAGTTTGCCGTTGTCATCGAAATACACGCCAACGCACAGGTTGGCCTTGTTCGGGTTGGTGTCAGCGGCAAATTGGGCCGAGAGGCCAAAAATCGGGTCGGGCGGCGCCATTTGCACGGCGGAAAATAGGGACATGAAGAGAATCCTGGTGCAGCAGACTGAATGCTGGGTTTTGAAAACCCAATTTTAAGGGCTGTCAGGCCCCAGACCCTGGGAGACGCTTCGGTCAGTCGACAGCTTCGCCGTTAAATGTTCCGCCCACAATCTTCTGCAAATTGCTGTGCGACAGAATTTCAATGCGTTGCCGCCCCATCTTGATGAAGCCGCCGTTTTCAAAGGCCCTCAATATTGTCCCGACGCACTGGCGCGAGAGGCCCAAGATGCGGGCCAATTGGGCTTGGCTCCGGTTGTGGTCACGCAACGTGAAGTTGATCCACATGGCGTCGAAGTTGGGTGCCTTGGTGGATTGCAGCAGGCAAAGCGCCACGCGGGCTTCAGGCGACAGCAACACGCTGTTGGCATAGCCGTCCAGCAGGTTGCTGGCGCGAGTCGCCAAAATGGCCGCCACCGATTCACCGATCGGGCGATGCCGCCAAACCAGTTCTTTGAACCTGTCAGCTGAAACCTGCCAAACCAAAGCGTCGGTGTCGGCCACGAACCCATGCACTTCTGAAATTGGGAGCACCGCGAAGGCATGGGCCAAGCGCGCAGATTTCGGTGACGCTTTCGTCCGACCAACTCGTGTAAGGCGTGGAATTGCGCAGCAAACCCATTAAACCGGGTGCTGAACCACCCTCTGGACTCTCGGATTTCACAATTCTCCTCCTGACCTTGGGCGCACCGAAGGCGGGCCGGTCATGGGATATTGAGGATCGGTTTTATCTGCTTGGAGCGCCAATTTTTTTGTTACAAACTGACTGGGCTAGCGAAGAGATTAAGGCAGGCGCGGAAATCCGTTGGTTAATGGCTTTACATAGCAGCTGCGAAAGGGTTCGCTTTGCAAAAAATACGACACCCGAAAGCTGGTGATCGCGCACGTGTGCCAGCGCGAAAATTTCAGTCTATTTGACGCTGGCGGTGGCCACGCCGTTGACAATTTCGCGCAGCGCTGTCGAGTTCAGCAGTTCGATCTTCTGGCGCCGCATGGCGATCAGACCCCGTTGCTCAAATTCACGCAGGGTGGTTCCCACACTCTGGCGCGAGAGGCCCAACATGCGCGCCAACTGCGCCTGGGTGACGTTGAATTCGCTGGTGGACGACTTCGCCCACAACACCTTGAGTTCGGCATCCTGTTCTGATTTGAGCAGGCAACGGGCCACTCGCGCTTCAGCACCCAACAGGCTGGAGCTGGCGACGGCATCGACCATAAAGCTCAGCCGGGTTGCCAAAATCCCGATGACAGTATCGGCAAGGGGAGGATGCTCGCGCATTAGGGCCTTGAATTTGTCGGGGGCAAAGCGCCAAGCGGCAACGTCGCTCTCGGCGACATACTCATGTGTTTCTTCGGGGGGCACCAGCGCCAACGAATGGTGCAGGCCGAGGAACGCGCCCTCATGCAGATAACCAAAAGCCTGCTCGCGCCCACTGGCCAAGATGACGACGATCTCAACAACGCCACTTTCGATCAAATACACCATGGGCGGGGTTTGGCCGTCGAACTGCCGGCTTTCACCCTTGCCCATTCGTACGGGTTGGCCAGCGTCGCAAAGCGCATCGATCAATTCGTCTGGCCACGACTGGTAAAAACGGGTGCCTTGAAGCACCCGGCGCAGAACTGCCTTGGCGGCTGCACTGGCGGGCGCAGAAGAATTCTGGGAAATCACGTTCACCTCCTCCGGACACTGGTATTTTTCAATTGGCAACTTGCAGAGGTTAATCAGGTCAACAAATGAAGACGTGTCAAGTTTTTTACTTATCGACTGCCAGTGCACAATTTGCAATCAATCTACAACAGGTTGCGGGGTTGGTTTGATCGGCTCCTGAAGCGCACTAATTCGTAAAAAACCGTGATAAAAAAGCGTTTAAAGTTAATCTTAGTAAAAAACACGTATATACCATGATGAAATTAGAGTTATATTTAATAGCATAATATCTATTTATTTCGTGACTTATGCTCAACTTTATGATTTTAGTTTGTTGAAATTTTAGTTATTTAATTTTCTAATATTTCTCGGCGTGAACCATCACTTTAAGACCCGTGGGCTGTAACCGCTCCAAGCGTTGCGGCTCCAACGCAGAAGGCCACCCGCTTCGAATTGGGCAACGCTGTTGCCCTGCGCTCTGGGTCGCGAGAGCCCAGTAGAACAGTTGTTGTAAGAAAAAGTACGCCGCAAAAAGTCTGCAAGCCTGCAGTTATGTCGGCCGGCGGTGCAATGAAGGCGGGGTTAGAGGGATGAATGGTGTCCTTTTTGTTGCAGTTTTGACACGCTGAAGTGACATTCTCGTGTGATAAAAACCACAAGCTGGCCCATTTGCAGTGGAACCATTTTAATTTTGTAAGAATTTTTCCACAGCAGAGTGGTGTGACGGACTACATTCACACCACCAACTCCATTCTCGTTAACCCTCACTTTGTAACAAACAACATGAATCTTCACACCAAAATCGCCGCCCCTGCTTTGTTTTCCTTGCTTGCCCTGTCGGCTACGAGCAGTTTTGCCGGTCGCCCCTTGGCTGTCGATGACGCCAATGTGAATGACAAAGGTTCTGGCCACGTTGAGGCCTTTTACCAGCGCCTGCCGGGCGGCGTGAATGCGTACACGATCTCCCCAGCGTACGGCATCATGGACGGCGTCGAAATCGCCGGTGCCTTGTCGCGTTCACTGGGTGTCACCACCACCACCCTCCAGGGCAAAGTCCGTCTGACAGAGTCCAAAAAAGACGGTTGCAACTTTGCGACGTCCTTTGGCCTCTCCCAGCCCAACGTATCCGGCGTGGGCACCACCAATTTCATCAACGCCCTGGCAACCTGCAACATGGATGCTGCGGGTTCCGTGCACGTCAATTTGGGTTTGGTTAATCCACCCGGCGGCGCTGCCAGAACGGGTGTATGGGGCATTGCCTACGAGCGCGAGTTCGGCGCCGTGACCGCGCACGTTGAGGCGTTTGGCCAGGAAAATGCACAGCCTACTTTCCAAATTGGTCTTCGCACCATGATCACCAAATCTATCCAGATCGATGGCACGGTGGGCAGCAGCAACAATGAATCCATGTATTCGGTTGGTGTGAAGTTTCTGTTCTAAGCGCCCAGCAACTGAACTCTCTGTGATCCTGCATTGCTCACCCATCGTTTGACTATTGGCAAGGGAGTGAATTGAATGTCTAGTCCACATATCCCACGCCATGGGTTGCACCCGATCGGGTTTGCTCCGCAAGAATTGGCCACGCTGGAGAGCTTTTTCAAAATTGCCGGCCAGCGTCCGCCTGGCTGGTGGCTGACGCCCGACATTCGCGACGCTGCGGTGATTTTGCTGAACGCCCAGTCGCGCGATTGGGTGGACGATTGCCATGGCATGATGTCGCAGTGGCAAAAGGTGGTGATCGTCGGTGCTTCTGATTTCGACTCGGGCTGGCACTTTGTGCCTCGCCCGATCAAGTTGATGGCCATCCTGAACAAGATCAACCAAGTGTTGGCCGAAAAAGCAGTGATGGCGACGCCCAGCACAGTTCCAGCGGGCCTTGAAATAGGCGCTGCCACGGAGCAGTATCAGCCCGCTGGCCCGGCCCCCCTGTACCGCTCAACTGAACCCGCTGCGTTGATGCCTGCCCGAGAGGTGATTCCCACGCGGAAGCCACAACCTGAGCCGATGATTCAGGATCTATTGAGCCCTGCGCGGCCTGCGGTGACTGCGCCGCAGCAGGCGCCACCATCCAGGGCTGTGCCCATTGACGTAGCACCCAGTTTTGCGCCGGTGAAACCGCCAGCGCCACCTGTCCAGCGATCACCCCAGGTGGCAGCAACGGCGCCGCCAAGCGCCCGCGCCGCGAGCCGCGTATTGGTGGTGGACGACAGCGATGTGGCGCTCAAATTCATGCAAAACCGCCTGCGCCAGTTTGGCTACGATGGCCAATTGGCCCGCAGTGGCGAAGAAGCGCTGGCGATGGTGGCCGAAACGCCCTTCAAATTTGTGTTTCTCGATGTGATGATGGCCGGGCTCGATGGTTACCAAACCTGCCGCGCCATCAAGCAGAACAAAAGCCATCATGGTACTGCGCCGCGCGTCATCATGCTGACCAGCCGGGGAGGCACGATTGATAAAATCCGCGGTTCCATGGCGGGCTGTGACGCCTATTTGACTAAACCGCTGAATGAGCGTCAACTTGCCGCTGTTTTGGTCAAATACGACTCGGCTGCGAGCGCAGAGCGACAATCCGAAGCCCAGGACTCAGGTCTTGTCTCGCGCTTCAAGGATTCGATGTACCCAAGGCGATAACTTCGCAGCTTCGAGTTTGGTCTGCGACAGCGCTTGGCAATTGTTTCCTGTTTGTTTCTGTTTTGTTTTTCCTCATTGGAGTTCCCTTGAAAAAAGTATTGATCGTTGACGATTCCTTGGTGGATGTCAAAAACCTGCAGCGCATTTTGCAAGATGCCGGTTGCGCAGTGACGGTGGCGATGTCTGGCGTCGAGGCGCTGGCGAAGGTGCACGCTGACAAACCTGACCTGATCATGCTGGACGTGAACATGCCCGACCTGGACGGTTTTGGCACGGCGCGCAAGCTTAAGCAAGACGCTGACAGCAAAAACATTCCCGTGGTGTTTGTCACCAGCAAGAATCAAAAGGTGGACCGCGTGTTCGCGCAAATGCTCGGCGCCAAAGGATACGTGACCAAGCCGTATTTGCCCGAGCAAATTCTCGAACAGCTTTGATTGGCAGGGCCAGCGCACACCATGGATGACGCGCAATCGCTCCTGGGCGAGGAGTTTGACCCGATTCTCGACGTTGAATTGCCGGAAGGAGAGGCCTACAAACCTGCCCATACGGCCCATGTTGTCATGTGTGGCCGGTGGTCGCTGGCGTTCGGCATACGGTGGATCAACGTGTTGATTGACGAGTTTGAGCTAGTTGCCATTCCAGGGGCCGCGCCGTGGCTGGTTGGTGCCGTCAATATCGAAGGTGCCATCGTTCCCGTGGTTGATCTGGCCGCGTATTTCGAACCTGGATTGGTTCCCCAAGCGATTACCCGGCACCATCGCCTGATGCTGGGTGGGCGCCGCGAGAACAGCAACGAAGATGCGATTGCGCTTCTGTTTTCCGGGTTGCCAACCCAAATTGAATATGACCGCCAGCAGCTCGACCCAGCGTACGAGGTGCCCGAACGGCTGCGCGAACTGTGCAGTGGCATGGCAGGCGGCGCTTCTTTTGAGATCAACACCGACGAGTTGCTTACGGCGCTGTCGATCAGTTTGATGTGATTCCCTTCAACTTCTCTGGTGAAAAATTATGCTTAGTACCATTCGTTCGAAACTGATTGCGCTGGTGGCCTTAGCGGCTGTGATTGCGCTGGCAATTGGTGCCGTGGGCTTGTACGGTAACCAGCAGCTGCAGCTGACCAATGCCACCACAGCCGGCATGGGCATCGCTGCGCAGAATCAGATGCGTACCGACATGTTGCACGACAACTTGTTCGGTCTGGTGGAGCAGTACACCGGCGCGGCAAAAGACAAGAACGCGGAACGGATGGCGGAGTCGGCCAAAAGCTTGAGAGAAAGCGCCAAAAACATTCGCGTTGAGTTTCAGCGCAACGAAGGCTCTGAAATTGTGGGCGCTGAAGCCAAAGGCTTGATTACAAAGTACAAGCCCGACATTGAGAAATACGCCAAAGCCGCTGAAGACATTGCTCAGCTAAAGAGTGATGACCCGGCGGAGCTGGAAAAGGCCCGCGCGTTATTTGCTGAAAGGTTCGGCGTCCTTGAGAAGGAACTGGGCGACCTGAACGCCGTTTTGCAGAAGGACATTGAAGCCACCAACGTGGTGGCAGCTAGCACGGTGCAAACCTCATTGACCTTGTTGGGGGCCACTATCGTGTTAGGTGCCTTGCTGCTGGCCGTTGCAGCTTACTTAACGTACCGGTCTATCACGGGTGGCCTGGCAACACTTGAAGGAACTATCGAAAAAGTCAACAAAGGCGACACTTTGGCGCGTACTCAGATGACCAGCCAGGACGAGTTGGGCCACATGGGCCGCAGCTTTGACGCCTTGCTCGATGACCGCATTGCCACGCTGGAAGCCAAGACCAAAGAAAACGACGCCATCAACAACTCGGCCATTAATTTGCTGCAAACGGTGTTTTCGCTTTCGGAGAAGGATTTGACGGCCCGTGCCGAGGTGAGCGACGACATCGTGGGGACGATTGCAGCGTCAGTGAACCAGTTTGCCGATGAAACTTCGGAGACATTGGTTGACGTGCAGCAAATTGCCGCGCAGGTGCGAGTGGCGGCCGTGTCGGCGCAGGTTCAGGGCCAGGTGGTGCAGGGCGCAGCCGGGCGCGAACGCAGCTTGCTGGTCTCGATGGGCGAGACTTTGGGTACTGCTTCGCGGCAGTTGAGCGAAGTGGCACAGTTGTCCAACGAGTCCAATGCGGTTGCCGCACGTACCTCGGAGGCGACCAAGGCCGCCCAGGCGGCGGTGGAAGGCTCGTTGCGCGGTATGGATTCGCTGCGCGAGGTGATCTCCGAAACCGAGAAACGCTTTAAACGCCTGGGTGAGCGCTCACAGGAGATTTCTTCCGCTGTGGCGTTGGTGAATACGATTTCCGAGCGCACGCACGTGTTATCGCTCAACGCTTCTTTGCAAGCTGCTACGGCTGGCGAGGCCGGGCGCGGTTTTGCGGTGGTGGCGACCGAGGTGCAGCGCTTGTCGGACAGCTCGCGCCAAGCGACGGGTGAGATTGCCAAGCTCGTGGGCAACATCCAGGCGGAAACCAACGAAACCTTGATCACCATGAACCGGCTGATTTCAGACGTGGTGACGCAAACCGAGTTGGCGCGTCGCGCAGGGCAGGAAATGACCCAAACGCAAACCGCCACCAACGAGCTGGTGGGACTGGTG
>JANOYE010000252.1:0-3839 GCA_031428695.1 Rhodoferax sp.
GGGTCGGTTTGCGTGTCGTCATTTTGAACTCCTAATGGTAATTTTCTAGGTCAACCCGCAGCGCGTTTTCGCCCTGCCATTCGAAGGTGATGCACCACGGGCCGTTGATATGAATGCTGTAGCGTTTGGGTTTGCCTTGCAGTGAGTGAAAGTCAAAACCAGGCACATTCAAGGACTCAGGTGTCCTGGCGGCGGCGAGCGCATCCAGACGCCTGATGATGCGTTCGGTCAATGCCTTTTGAACTTTGGCGCTTTTCCCCTTTTCGAAAAGTTCAGCCAAACCTTTGTGCACGAATGATTCAATCATATCCCAAAGTGTAATGTAAGTCTTTACAATGCGCGCCAGTCGGCAGCGTTGATCTGCACAAAGACCTTTGCGCCGCCGGTCCCGTTTGGATCTTGCGGAGGTTGGTCCCGGAGCGGCGCTGATACGGGTGACGAACCAGGGCCGCTGCGGTATGATTGACGTTTACGTAAACGTCAACTCTGCGGCCGTGGCGATACTTGCGGCCTTCTTCTCAAAAAGTCTGACTTTGGAGGCCCCCCGCCATGACCAACCTCTCCGCCGACTACAAGGCGCTTGCCAACTACCGCCCCACGAACAAGGTGCGTTTTGTCACTGCCGCCAGCCTGTTCGACGGGCATGACGCGGCCATCAACATCATGCGGCGCATTTTGCAGGGCATGGGCGCGGAGGTGATTCACTTGGGGCACAACCGCAGCGTCGAAGAAGTGGTCACTGCTGCCTTGCAGGAAGACGCGCAGGGCATTGCCATCAGCTCTTACCAGGGCGGGCACGTGGAGTATTTCAAATACATGGTAGACCTGCTTCGCTCTCGCGGCGGCTCGCACATCCAGGTGTTTGGCGGCGGTGGCGGCGTGATTGTGCCGCCCGAAATTCGCGAGTTGCAGGCCTATGGCGTGACGCGGATTTTCAGCCCCGAAGATGGCCAGCGCATGGGCCTGCAGGGCATGATTGGCGAGATGGTGATGATGAGCGATAAAGACTTGACCGGGTACGCCCCCAAGTCTGTTGACGCGATTCAGGGCCACACTGAGGCGAGTTGGCGCGCCTTGGCGCAACTCATCACTTCCATTGAGAACTCTAAAGAAAATGAGGCTCTAGGTCTTGAAATTCGTGCGCAAGCCGCTACTAAAAATGTAGCCGTTGTGGGCGTGACTGGAACCGGCGGCGCCGGTAAATCGTCGCTCACCGATGAATTGATCCGCCGTTTGCGGCTTGATCAAGACGACAGCTTGCGTGTCGCGGTGATTTCCATTGACCCGTCGCGTCGCAAAAGCGGTGGCGCCCTGCTGGGTGACCGCATCCGCATGAATGCCATCAGCCCATGGAGCAAGGGCCCGCGCGTGTTCATGCGGTCGTTGGCCACACGCGACTTCGGCAGCGAAATCAGCCAAGCCCTGCCCGACGTGATCGCCGCCTGCAAAGTCGCAGGGTTTGATCTGATCGTCGTAGAAACCTCCGGCATCGGCCAAGGCGACGCCGCCATCGTGCCGCATGTCGATGTGCCGCTCTACGTGATGACGCCCGAATTCGGCGCGGCCAGCCAGCTTGAAAAAATCGACATGCTGGACTTTGCCGAGTTCGTCGCCATCAATAAGTTTGACCGCAAGGGTTCGCTCGATGCGCTGCGTGACGTGGCCAAGCAGGTGCAACGCAACAAGGAAGCCTGGACGACACCGGCTGATCAGATGCCCGTGTTTGGCACCATGGCCGCGCGTTTTAATGACGACGGCGTCACGGCGCTCTACCAAGCTTTGAAGCCGCGTTTGGCGGCACTGGGTGTTCCGATCAAAGCCGATGCGGGCTTGCTGCCCACCGTCAACGTGCGCCACAGCACCAACCAGACGCCGGTTGTGCCCGCCGCCCGCACGCGGTACCTGGCAGAGATCAGCGACACCGTGCGCGGCTACAAGGCCCGCGCCCTGGCGCAGGCGCGGCTCGCGCGCGAGGTGCAGCAGTTGCGCGCCACGGCGGGCATGTTGCAGACCGATAAACCCGAACGCCACCGCGCTGTGGAAGCGGTCAACGACATCGCCGAAAACCGCGCGGCGCAACAGGGCGCGGCAGAGCGCAAGTTATTGGCCCAATGGCCGGCCATGCAGCAGGCTTACGCGGGGGATGAATACGTGGTGAAAATTCGCGACAAGGAAATCCGCACGGCGCTCACCAGCAAATCATTGAGCGGCACCACCATCCGCAAAGTGGCCTTGCCTACGTTCGAAGACCACGGCGAAATATTGAAGTGGCTGATGCTCGACAACGTGCCCGGCAGTTACCCGTACACCGCAGGCACCTTCGCCTTCAAGCGCGAAAACGAGGATCCGACGCGCATGTTTGCCGGCGAAGGTGATGCGTTCAAAACCAATGCGCGCTTCAAGCTTTTGAGCAGCGGCATGGACGCCAAACGCCTCTCCACCGCATTCGATTCAGTCACCTTGTATGGCAACGACCCGCACGAGCGGCCCGACATTTACGGCAAGGTGGGCAACAGCGGCGTCTCCATCGCCACGCTGGACGACATGAAAGTGCTCTACGGCGGCTTCGACTTATGCAGCCCGACCACCAGCGTCAGCATGACCATCAACGGCCCGGCGCCGAGCATCCTGGCCATGTTCATGAACACCGCGATTGACCAAAACCAGGAAAAATTCAAGACGGACAATGGCCGTGAGCCGACCGACACCGAAGCCCAGAAGATCAAAGAATGGGTGATGGAGAACGTGCGCGGCACCGTGCAGGCGGACATTTTGAAAGAAGACCAGGGCCAGAACACCTGCATCTTCAGCACCGAGTTTTCATTGAAGGTGATGGGCGACATCGCGCAATTCTTCGTGCACAACCGCGTGCGCAATTTTTACAGCGTGTCGATCAGCGGTTACCACATCGCCGAAGCGGGAGCCAACCCGATCTCGCAACTGGCCTTCACGCTCTCCAACGGTTTCACCTTTGTCGAAGCGTATTTGGCGCGCGGCATGCACATCGACGATTTCGCGCCGAATTTGAGCTTCTTCTTCAGCAACGGCATGGATCCGGAATACACGGTGATGGGCCGGGTGGCGCGGCGCATTTGGGCGGTGGCGATGAAAGAAAAATACGGCGCCAACGAGCGCAGCCAAAAACTCAAATACCACATCCAGACCAGTGGCCGCAGCCTGCACGCGCAGGAGATCCAGTTCAACGACATCCGCACCACGCTGCAGGCGCTGATCGCGATCTACGACAACTGCAACAGCCTGCACACCAACGCCTTTGACGAAGCCATCACCACGCCGACTGAAGACTCGGTGCGCCGGGCGATGGCGATCCAGCTCATCATCAACCGCGAATGGGGCCTGGCCAAAAACGAGAACCCGTCACAAGGCGCCTTCATCATCGAAGAGCTGACCGAGTTGCTTGAAGAAGCTGTGTTGCTGGAGTTTGAACGCATCGCCGAGCGCGGCGGCGTCTTGGGCGCGATGGAAACCGGCTACCAGCGTGGCCGCATCCAAGACGAATCCATGCATTACGAAATGCTCAAACACACGGGCGAGTTGCCGATCATCGGTGTGAACACTTTCCGCAACCCGCATGGTGATGCAGTACAAGACAAGCTGGAATTGGCGCGTTCTACCGACGACGAAAAACAAAGCCAACTGAAACGCCTGAACGATTTCCACACGCGCAATGCGGCAACCTCACCCGCGATGCTGAAAAAGCTTCAGCAGGCGGTGATCGCCAACGACAACGTGTTTGAGGTGCTGATGGACGCAGTTCGCGTCTGCTCCTTGGGGCAGATCACGAATGCGCTGTTTGAAGTGGGCGGGCAATACCGCCG
>JANOYE010000253.1:0-4971 GCA_031428695.1 Rhodoferax sp.
TGGGAATGTCAAACATCATGCTGATCTGGCCGCCGATCACATCCGTCATCGCGGGGGCGCTGCCTTTGTAGGGCACGTGCGTCATCTCGGTGCCGGTGCGCGCTGCCAGCAGCTCGCCGCTCAGGTGGTTGCTGGCGCCGATGCCAGCCGAGCCGTAGGTGACTTTGCCGGGGTTGGCCTTGGCATAAGCAATCAACTCAGGCAGCGTTTTGTACGGCTGGGTTTTGTTGACCACCAACACGTTGACGTAACTGAGCAGCGGCGCAATCGGCGCGATGTCTTTGACCGGGTCAAACGGCATGGCTTTGAGCAGGTGCGGCGTAATGGTCAGCGTGGGGCTGGCGGCGAAAAACAGCACCATGCCGCCAGGCGCGTTGTAGGTGGATTTGGCCACCGCGTCACCGCCCACGGCACCGGCTGCGCCGGGGCGGTTGTCAACCACCACCGTCACTCCCAGCTCCCGTGCGAAGTGCGGCGCAAACTGGCGCGCTGCCGTATCGACCGGGCCGCCCGGCGCGTAACCGACGATGAGTTTCACCGTGGCCGGCATCGCCGTTTGGGCCGCTGCGGGGCCAACCCAAGCGATGAGACCCAGGCATGCAGCCAAAAGCGCGGCAGTTTTGGCAATCGAATAATTAACACTCTTGTTAATAAAAAAGAAGAATGTGGCAAGTTTCAGTGTTTTCATGATTTTTCTAAAAATTTGAGGCTTTAAGTCACGAATAATATGTATAGTTAGCTATTATAAATATAGCAATTTACAACACATCACTGGTTCCCAAAATCGCCGTGGACTGGCTCGACAAGGTGCCGCCGTTGCCATGCGCGATGGCGGTTTTCGCATTCGCCACTTGCCGCGCGCCGCCTTCGCCGCGCAACTGCTGCACCGCTTCAATCAACGCGAAGATGCCGTACATGCCGGGGTGCACGCAGCTTAATCCCCCACCGTTGGTGTTCACCGGCAATCGGCCACCCGGGCCAATCGCGCCGCCTTGCACAAAAGCGCCCGCTTCGCCTTTTTTGCAGAAGCCCAGGTCTTCGAGGAACAGAAGCGTGTTGATGGTGAAGGCGTCGTACAGCTCCAGCACGTCAATGTCTTTGGCCTGCAGTCCCGCCATGGCGTAAGCCTCGCGGCCCGATTGGCGGGCGGCTGTCACCGTCAAATCTGGCATGGCGGAGATCTGCCGGTGCCACTGTGCGGTGGCGTTGCCCAGCACGTACACCGGCTTTTGTTTCAAGGCGCGGGCGCGGTCTGCGCGCACCAGCACGTAGGCGCCGCCGCCGTCAGTCACCAGGCAACAGTCACGCACCGAAAACGGGTCGCTGACCATGCGCGACTTGAGCACATCGTCAATCGACAGAGGCTCGCGCATGAAGGCCTGCGGGTTCAACTGCGCCCAGCCGCGCGCGGCCACTGCGACCTCGGCCAGATCGCGCCGCGTGGTGCCGTACTGGTGCATGTGGCGCGCAGCGGCCAATGCGTAAGCCGTGAGCGGCTGCATCGGCTCATAAGGCGTCTCGAAAGGCTGCGGATCGAGCCATTTGCGCGCTTTGGCCACTTCGGCGCGACCAAATTGTGCTGTGCGTTGCACGCTGCCGTAACACACCAGCACCGCGTTGCATTGGCCGCTGTTGAGCGCGTGCATGGCCGGCAGCAGGTGCGCAACGAAGCTGCTGCCGCCGATCATGGTGCCGCTGACAAACCTGGGGTTGATGCCCAAATACTCCGTGACCGGCAGCGCCCACATGGTGGACGTGGTGCTGGCCGTGCACAGGCCGTCGATGTCGCTCATGTTCAAGCCGGCATCGGCCACGGCGGCGTGGGCGCTGCGTGCCAGCAGCTCCATGTCGGTAAAACCGTGTGCTTCGCCAAAACCGAAGGTGCCGACACCCGCGATGGCGGTTTTGCCGCGCAGGGCCTGCAGGCCGCTTGGGGTGTGAACGGCAGGGGCAGACAGAATTCGCTCGGACTGTGTGGCAGACCGCGCGGCTTGGCCAGCTTGGGCAGGCTCCCTTTGATCGGTCTGATCTGCAAGCGGATCAAACACCACACGGCCCTTGCCTTCAACAACTTCCACCCGCGCCATCACACGCTGGCCGATCTTCACCGCATCAGGCGCCAGCTTGTCGACGCGGCCCATCAGCCGCACACCTTCATCGAGCTCGACGATGCTGACGTTGTAGTCACCGCCCGCCTCCATCTTGCGGCGCACAGTGGTCACCGAATGCACCGTGCCGCTGCCCTTGGGCGCCACAAACGAAAGCTGGTCAGAGCCGCAATGCGGGCAAATCTCTCGTGGAAAATAGACGTGGTGGCGGCAGGCGCCGCAAAGTTGAATGCGCCATTGGCCGGCGTCCAGCAGGGTTTGGTGTTGCGCCAGGATGCCTTGCGCAGCCGGGGTTGCCGGGGATTCAGGGGCAGAGTTCATCGCATTCATCAAACCGGATCCCAAGAAAAAACATCGGCAGAGCGATCCAGGCTGTAATAACTCGCCTTGAGCGCAGGCAACGCGTGGGCCGCCACCGACTGCGGCGTCCAGCCTTCCGTGCGCTGCACGCTGCGCACAGGGCGCGGCTGGCTCATCAAAAAGATTTCGTTATTGCGCACGGCAAAGACCTGGCCGTTGGTGTCTGCCGCCGCATCACTGGCCAGGCACACCGCCAGCGGCGCAATCTTAGCCGGTGTCATTTGCTTGATTTTTTCCACACGGGCCGCCTGCTCGGGCGTGTCGGTGGGAATGGAGCCGATCATGCGGCTCCAGGCGAAGGGCGCGATGCAGTTGCTGCGCACCTTGAATTTCAGCATGTCCAGCGCTATGGATTTTGAGAGCGCCATGATGCCCAGCTTCGCCGCCGAATAATTCGCCTGGCCGAAGTTGCCGATCAACCCGGAGGTCGACGTCATATGCACATAACAGCCGCTGTTTTGCTCTTTGAAGTGCGTTGCTGCGGCGCGGCTCACATGGTAGGCGCCGTAGAGGTGCACCTTGATCACGGCGTCCCACTCGTCCACGCTCATTTTGTGGAAGTAACGGTCGCGCAGAATGCCTGCGTTGTTCACCACCACGTCGATGCGGCCATAACTGTCGAGCGCGGTTTGGATGATTTTCCCAGCGGAAAGCGCTTCAGAAACGCTGTCAGTGTTGGCCACCGCCTCGCCGCCCAGCGCTTTGATTTCATTGACCACCGACTGCGCTGGGCCCGCGTCATGGCCTTCGCCGCCGACCGACGCGCCGATGTCGTTCACTACGACTTTGGCGCCCTCCTTCGCAAAGGCCAGCGCGAAATCGCGCCCAATGCCGCCACCCGCGCCGGTGATGACCACCACTTTGCCTTCAACCATTTTTGTCATGTTGTCTCCTTAAATTTCACATTATGCTAATTGGAATCTGACCCCAATTAATTTCCCCGGCTCACAGCCCTCGGGAAATCAGCTCTTTCATCACCTCGGACGTGCCACCATAGATGCGGCTGACCCGCGTGTCAATGTAGGCGCGGCAAATCGGGTACTCCATCATGTAGCCATACCCGCCATAAAGCTGCAGCAGTTCGTCCAGCGACTTGCCGAGTTCTTCGGTGCAATAGAGTTTGGCAATCGCCGCTTCTTCGAGCGAGAGTTTGCGCTTGAGGTGCTCGGCGAGATACGTGTCCACCATCATGCGCATCGCGGTTGCGCGGGTTTTGATGTCGGCGAGTTTGAATTTGGTGTTCTGGAACTCGAATACCGGTTTGCCAAACACCATGCGCTCTTTGGTGTATTTGATGGTCTCGGCCAGCATCGCCTCCAGCTTGGCAGCGCTGGCAATGGCGATGATGAATCGCTCCTGCGCCAGCTCGCCCATCAAATACTTGAAGCCGAGGCCTTCCTCGCCCAAGAGGTTGCTTGCGGGCACCCGCACGTCTTCAAAAAACAGCTCGGCGGTGTCGGCCGCTTCCTGGCCCATCTTCTCCAGCTTGCGGCCTTTGCGGAAACCTGGACGGTCTGCCTCAACCAATATCAGCGACGTGCCTTTGGCCCCCAATTCCGGGTTGGTTTTGACGACCACCACCACCAAGTCGCAATTCAAACCGTTGGAGATGAAGGTCTTGCTGCCGTTGATGACGTATTCATCGCCGTTGGGCCCAGTTTCACGCCGTGCCGTGGTTTTGATCGCCTTCAGGTCGCTGCCCGCGCCCGGCTCGCTCATGGCAATCGCCAAAATCACCTCGCCGCTGGCCGCTTTGGGCAGCCATTTCGCCTTTTGTTCGGGCGTGCCCAGGCGCTGGATGTAGGGCGCGATGATGTCCGAATGCAAGTAAAAACCTGGCCCGCTGATGTTGGAGCTGGCCATCTCTTCGATCAACACCGCGCAATGGCCGAAGTCGCCGCCCGCGCCGCCCCATTCTTCTGAGATCGCGGTGCAGAGCAGCCCTTCACGCCCGGCTTTGAGCCAGGTTTCGCGGTCAACGCGGCCGGCTTTGTCCCACTCGGCCTGGCGCGGCGTGCATTCGCGCTCGATGAATTTGCGCACGGTGTCTCGGTACATCTCGTGGTCGTCACGGAAAACGGTGCGGGGAAATGAAAGGATGGTCATGGCATCAGTTTACGGGCTGTGTGTCGGCTGACGTTGCCCAAAGTGACACCACTACAATTGGGCTTTTCAGCCTCTGGATACACACCATGAACCGCTGCACCCTGACTCCTCGGGCCAAGGCCCTGCCGCCGACCTTTGCGGCTACATTTGCGGCTGCATTTGCCTTCGGACTGGCGCTGCTCGCGGCCACGCCCATCGCCCACGCGCAATCGGCGCAATCCACACCCGCGCCCGCCTACGTCGCGCCCCAGGCCAACCCATTGGACAAAGGCCAAATGCCGATCATCGGCACGCGGCAGTTTCCCGCCACAGCGCAGCGCGGCACGCTGGAAGTCAAAATGCCGCCTGTAGTGACGATCAACGGCACCGAAGAACGCCTCTCTCCCGGCTCGCGCAT
>JANOYE010000254.1:0-5862 GCA_031428695.1 Rhodoferax sp.
CCGCTGTAGGCGCCTTTGAACTGGCGCACGAGTGCGCTGGCCTCCTCGGCGATGGCGCGCATCTTCGTGGCGTCGCCGCGGCGCATGTCCAGAATCGGCCGCACGTGCAAGGTGCCCACACTCGCATGGGCGTACCAGGTGCCGCGCGTGCCGTGGCGCGCGAACACTTGGGTGAGCGCGTCGGTGTATTCGGCAAGATGTTGCAGGGGCACGGCGCAGTCTTCAATGAAACTCACCGGTTTGCCGTCGCCCTTCAAACTCATCATGATGTTGAGGCCGGCCTTGCGCACCTCCCACAGGGCTTTTTGCGCGGCTTCTTCGGGCATCTCGACCACGGTTCCGGGCAGGCCCAGGTCGCCCATCAACTCACCGAGTTGCTTTAATTTTGGAAACAATGCTGATCGCTCTGAACCGGCGAATTCGACCAGCAAGATCGCCGCCGGGCTGCCAATCAGCGCCTTCTTCATGGTCGGCGCAAAGGCGGGGTTTTGCAGTGCCAGCTCAATCATGGTGCGGTCCACCAGCTCAACAGCCGTGAGTGTTGCCGCGCCTGCTGCATCATGGAGCTTGACAATGTGCTGTGCCGAATCCATCGCCTTGTGGAAGCTCTCAAAATTCACCACGCCCAGCACCTTGTGGCGCGGCAGCTCGGCCAGTGGCAGCGTTAGCGATTTTGTGAGCGCTAACGTGCCTTCACTGCCGATAAGCAAATGCGCCAGGTTCACCGAGCCGTCTTGCGTGTAGGGCCGCTCGCTCTGCGGGTGAAAAATGTCAAGGTTGTAGCCGCCAACACGGCGCATCACTTTGGGCCACACCTGGTCAATCTCGGCGGCGTGGGTGGCGCACAAATCACGCACCTGCTCGCCAATCTGCCGCGCGCGCCCGTTGGCCGCGTCGAAGCGACCCATATCGATCAGCGTGCCGTCTGCCAGCCAAGCCTTCGCGCCCAACACTTTATGCACCATGTTGCCGTAAGCGATCGAGCGGCTGCCGCAGGAATTGTTGCCGGCCATGCCGCCCAGGGTCGCCTGCGCGCTGGTGGAAACATCCACCGGGTACCACAGGCCGTGTTTTTTGAGCGCCGCGTTGAGGTGGTCCAGCACCAGGCCGGGTTCGACTTCCGCCGTGCGTTTGTCCACGTCAACATTCAGGATATTGCGCACATGTTTGCTGTGGTCAATGACCAGGCCTGCGCCAACCGTTTGCCCACACTGGCTGGTGCCGCCGCCACGTGGCACGATGGGCACTTTGAGGTCGCGGCAAATGTCCAGCGCGGTTTTGGCTTCTGCAGCGCCGCGCGGCACAAACACGCCCACGGGCATCTGCTGGTAGATCGAGGCGTCGGTGGCGTAACGGCCCCGGTCTGCGTTTGAGAACAGCGCTTGGCCCTTCGTTTCGCTGGCGAGCCGGGCCGCCAGAAGGCCCGCGACTTCGTTGCTTTTTCTGGCCACCGTTTCGTAAGCGTCCTTCGGTGAAGGTTGAAGGTTTTTGAAAGAGACAGGTGCGTTCATGGGAATGGCGGAAACTCGGACGGGCGGGTGGGGAACCACGTACTGTATCTTGCGCTGAATGTGCAAAAATTGGGGTTGATCGCGTCTTCCAAAACCATCCTCGCTCCCACCCTCGTTCCCATCCTCGTTCCCCTCCTACGCCACCCATGATCCCGCTCAATTACCACCCCTCCGGCCGCCACTTCCTGAACATTCCTGGCCCCTCGCCGGTGCCTGATCGCATCTTGCACGCGATGAGCCACCCGACCATCGACCACCGGGGCCCTGAGTTTGGGGCGCTGGGCCTCAAAGTTCTGGCCGACATAAAGAAGATTTTCCAGACCACACAACCCGTCATCATCTACCCGGCTTCGGGCACTGCCGCCTGGGAAGCTGCGTTGGTGAACACGCTGAACCAAGGCGACCAGGTGCTGATGTACGAGACCGGCCACTTCGCCGCCTTGTGGCAAAAACTCGCCTCGCGCCTGGGCCTCAAGACCGAGGTGTTGCGCCACCCCGGCGCGGACGTGTGGCGCCACGGCGTGCGCGCGGACTTGATCGAAGAGCGCTTGAAAGCCGACCCACAACACGCCATCAAAGCCGTGTGTGTGGTGCATAACGAAACCTCCACCGGCGTCACCAGCAACATCGCCGCCGTGCGCCGCGCGATGGACGCCGCCAAACACCCCGCCCTGCTGCTGGTAGACACCGTCTCGGGCCTGGGCTCAGCCGACTACCGCCATGACGAATGGGGCGTGGACGTGAGCATTGGCGGCTCTCAAAAAGGCCTGATGCTGCCGCCCGGCATCAGCTTCAATGCCGTCTCGCTCAAAGCCATTGCCGCGAGCAAAACCGCGACCCAACCCAAAGCGTTTTGGGCTTGGGACGAGTTCATTGAGATGAACAAAACCGGTTATTTCCCCACCACACCCAACACCAATTTGCTCTACGCCCTCTCGGAAGCCTGCGACATGATGTTGGCGCAGGGCCTGGACGTGATCTTCGCGCGGCACCAGCGCTGGGCCGAGGGCGTGCGCAGCGCCGTCAAGGCCTGGGGCCTGCAAATCCAGTGCGCCGAGCCCGCAGTGCATTCACCCATCCTCACTGGTGTGATCATGCCCGAGGGTGTGGACGCCGACGCCGTGCGAAAAATCATTTATGACCGCTTTGACTGTTCGCTCGGCACGGGTTTGGGCAAAGTCAAAGGCAAGATGTTCCGCATCGGCCATCTGGGCGACACCAATGATTTGACGCTGATCGCCGCTGTGGCTGCTTGTGAAATGGGTCTGAAACTGGCGGGCGTGAAACCCGCAGGCTCGGGCGTGCAGGCGGCGATGGACTATTTTTCGAGCCACGCTGCTGCGGTGCCACTGCAAAAAGCGGCCTGATTCCAATCTTTTTTTCCTTCTTTCGATTTTTTAATCTCACGCCAGGAGACACCCCATGCAACGCAGAACCTTCATCGCGGCCACGGCCGCCACCGCATCGTCATTCGCCTCGCCCTTGGTTTTTGGGCAAAACCTGCCGGGTGGCCCGGTCAAAATCGTTGTCGGTTTTGCGCCCGGCGGCGGCACGGATATCTTGGCGCGAGTCATCGGCCAAAAACTGGCGACGATGTGGAACATGACGGTGCTGGTGGAGAACAAAGCCGGCGCCGCCGGCATGATCGCCGCTGACTACGTGGCCAAACAACCAGGCGACGGCAGCGTGCTCTTGATGGCCCACATCAACAGCCACGCCATCGCGCCGGCGCTCACGCCCAAGATGACCTACAGCGTGGCGAATGATTTCTCCCCCATCTCCATGGTCGGCATCACGCCCAACCTCCTGATTGGCAACGACAAACAAACCGCCCGCACGGTGAAAGACATCGTGGCCCTATGCAAGGCCAACCCCGGCAAAATCAGCTTTGGCTCGGCTGGCAATGGTTCGGCGCAACACCTGGCGCTGGAGATGTTCAAACTCGCGGCGGGCATTGACGCCCTGCACGTGCCCTACAAAGGCTCCGGCCCGATGTTGACGGATTTGATCGGCGGCCAGATCAACTACAGCTTTGACACCATGACGGCGGCCACCCCGCACGTCAAAGGCGGCAAAGCGATTGCCATCGCGCAAACCCGCGCCAAACGCGCCAGCAGTTACCCGAACGTGCCGACGATGATCGAGTCGGGCTTCCCCGGTTTTGAAGCCACCACCTGGTACGGCCTGGCCGGCCCCGGCAAGATGCCCGCCGCCATGGTCAAACGCATGAACGAAGACATCAACAAAGTCTTGCAGATGCCCGATGTGATGGAAAAATTCGCCCAATATGGGGCGGAAGACGGCGGTGGCACACCTGAGAAGTTTGCCGAGTTCATCCAAGCCGAGAGCGTCAAGTGGGCCAAAGTGGTGAAAGACGCGGGCGTGAAGGGCGACGCATGAGCGAGGGCGAAGGTAACGCTGAAGGCAAGGGTGCGACGCGCCTGAGCATCAACGCGGGTGTGGCCACGGTGCTGTTTGACCGGCCCACGGCGCGCAACGCCATGACCTGGGCGATGTACCAGCAGCTGGGGCAAATTTGCACCCAGCTTCGCGCCGATGCCGCAGTGAAGGTCGTGGTGTTTCGCGGCGCGGGCGGCGCGGCTTTTGTGGCGGGCACCGACATCGAGCAGTTCGCGGCCTTTCAAACCGGCGAAGACGGTTTGGCCTACGAGGCGCAAATCGAAGAAATCATCGGTCAGCTTGAAGCCCTGCCCATGCCCACGGTCGCGGTTATTGAAGGCTGGGCGGTCGGCGGCGGCTTGGCGATTGCCACCACTTGTGATTTCCGCATCGCCACCACCGGTTCGCGTTTTGGTGTGCCGATTGCCAAGACGCTGGGCAACTGTTTGTCCATCCCCAATTTGGCACGTTTGAATGTCGCCTTCGGGCAAGCCCGTGTGAAACGCATGTTGATGCTGGCGGAGATTTTGGGCGACCAGGAGGCGCTGGCTTGCGGCTACTTAAATGAGTTGGTAGCTGCGAACGAGATTGACACCGCAAGCGCCCACCTGTGTGCGCGCCTGATCGCGCTGGCGCCCATCACGCAAAGCGTCATCAAGGAAAGCCTGCGTCGCTTGGTGACACATGATTTGCCACAGGGTGACGACTTGATCCGCCGCTCGTACAGCAGCCATGACTTCCACGAGGGTGTAGCCGCATTCGTTGCCAAGCGACCCCCTGTTTGGACAGGACAATGACAAACTCCAAAGCTGTGCCTCACCCAGGCAAGCACACCGGCCCGTTGGCCGGCATGAAAGTGCTGGAGATGGCGCAGATCATGGCCGGGCCGACCTGCGGCATGATGCTGGCCGACATGGGCGCTGACGTCGTCAAGGTCGAGAAGCTACCCGGCGGCGACGATTCACGCAGTTACCGCGAGCCGCTGGTGAATGGCGTCTCGGCGCCCTTCATGATTCTCAACCGCAACAAACGCGGCATCGCGCTGAACCTCAAGCTGCCTCAGGGGCGCGAGATTCTGTTGACGATGGTCCAACAAAGCGACGTGCTGATCGAAAACTACCGGCGCGGCACGCTGGAGAAACTTGGCGTGGGTTATGAAGTTTTGTCTGCGGCGAATCCAGGCCTCATTTATTGCGCCATCTCGGGTTATGGCCGCAGCGGCCCGTATGCGGACAAAGGCGGCTTCGACTTGATCGCGCAGGGGTTTGCTGGGTTGATGTCTGTGACCGGCGAGCCGGGCGGGCCGCCCGTCAAAACTGGCAACTCAGTGGCCGACATGAACGCCGGCATTTTGGCGGTGGCGGGCATCACTGCCGCTTATGTGCATAAGCTCAAAACCGGCCAGGGTCAGAGGGTCGAAACCTCGTTGATGGAAGCGGCCTTGCAGCAAACCTACTGGCATGCCGCCACCTATTTCGCCACCGGCGAGTCGCCCGGTCCCACCGGCTCGGCCCACCTTTTGAGCGCGCCCTACCAGGCCTTTCCCACGCGCGACGGGTATCTGAACATTGGCGGCGCCAACCAGGCCAATTGGGAACGTGTGGCCACCGTGCTCGGCCACCCCGAGTGGCGCAACGATCCACGCTTTTTGACCAACACTGACCGCATGCAAAATTTGCCCGCGCTCACGGAGGCCATGAGCGCCATCTTGAAGACGCGGGACAAAGCCGATTGGATCGCCGCCTTTGACGCGGCAGGCGTGCCCGCAGGCCCGGTGCACACCATTGGCGAAGCGCTCACGCACCCGCAAACCTTGGCGCGCAACATGGTGGTTGATCTGGTGCATCCGCAGGCAGGTGCCACGCGCGCCATTGGCTGCCCGATTCAGTTCAGCGCAACGCCCACCCAAGTAACGCGCCCTGCGCCCCTTTTGGGTGAACACAGCCGCGAG
>JANOYE010000255.1:0-3316 GCA_031428695.1 Rhodoferax sp.
GCCGATTTGGTTGAAGGCGCTAGTCTCGCTTCCTCGAAATTCAAACCAATCAGGAAAGCTTTGCAGACGCGCGCCTTCGCGCACAGCCAAGCGACGGCGGCGTCCGTCAGGCAGGGTCACGCGATGCATGTCTCCCGTAGCACCGGCTAGGTTCCGGCAGGTCACGGTGCGGGCAGGGCGATCCATGTGCAAGTCGCGCGGGGTGATGCAACTGGAGGCTTTTTCGTAGTTGGCGACATAGGTGTCCATACTGGCCGTCAAAAACTTGGAGTCAACGTGGATTTGGGTGGCCAGGTCGCCTATCGCTTCGCCTGCCGTCACGCGTTTGCCTAGCGGCACAGGGTAGTTAAATTCCCCACGATGGCCGACGACGATGACGCGCTCGCGGTTTTGTGGCACGCCGTAATGGACGGCGTTGAGCAGCTTGAATTCGACTACGTATCCCAGCCCTTCCAGCGCGTCGATGATGGTGTCGAGATAGTCTTTGTTGCGATACATCAAGCCGCGCACGTTTTCAAACATCCAGATGTCGGGCTGGGCCTGCTCCACTGCACTGATGAACGCGGGAAAGCCGTCCCGCGCATCGCGAATGCCGCGCTGGTGACCGCCCACGCTGAAAGGCTGGCAGGGCGGCCCGCCAATCACCACCTGCGCTTTGGGAAAAACGTGGTCTTTGTCAAGCTTCGCCTGCACGCATTCACCGTGCAAGTTGTGGCGATAGGTGGCGCAACAGTCCGCGTCCATCTCAAAACCAAGAGTATCGAACCCCTGCGCTTCAAAACCCAAGGCGAGGCCACCGCAGCCAGCGAATAAATCCAGCACCAAGGGGCTTCCCGAAGGGTGCGGGCGCAAGGCGGAGTCAAGGTGTTCTGGGTACGTCATACTTGACCAAGTCTAATGCACTTCTTTCTAAAGGTTTGCGGTACCAGAGCCCTGTCCCAAAACCTGGTTCAACCCTAGAAAATGGATTTATAGTGGTGCCCACATGACATTTCTCGCGTTGGATATCGGAAACACCCGCCTCAAGTGGGCCAGCTACGAAAAGGCCGAGCCGGGGGCCAAAGTGCTGGCCCAGGGCGCCGAGTTCCTGGAAAACATCGACAAGCTGGCCGAAGGCCCATGGGCCGACATCGCTGTGCCCGCGCGCATGTTGGGTTGTGTGGTGGCGGGGGACGGCATCCGCATGCGGGTGCAGGAACAATTTGAGCAAATGCCGGGCTGGGACCTTTCGCCCACGTGGGTGGTGGCCAGCGAGTCGGAAGCGGGCCTCGCCAACGGCTACGACTTCCCGGCCCGCCTGGGCGCCGACCGCTGGGTGGCGATGATCGGCGCCTGGCACCGCATGTTGGCGCAGGCGCGCGCGCACAGCCGTGTGCCGGCCAAAAAACGCACGGCTGCCGTGGGCAAAAAGCCGCTGGAGAGCGTGAAACGCCCCCTGGTGGTGGTGATGGTGGGCACCGCCGTCACGGTGGAAGCCATCGACACGCGCGGCAAGTTTTTGGGTGGCTTCATCTTGCCGGGCCACGGCATCATGCTCAAAGCGCTTGAAAGCGGCACGGCGGGCCTGCACGTGCCCACCGGCGAAGTTGTCAACTTTCCCACCAACACCAGCGACGCACTGACCAGCGGCGGCACCTTCGCCATCGCAGGCGCCATCGAACGCATGGTGCAACACGTGCGCCGCCACTGTGGCGCCGAGCCCCTGTGTTACATGACCGGCGGCGCAGGCTGGAAGATGGCCCCGGCGATGAACGTCAAGTTCGAACTGGTGGACAACTTGATTTTTGATGGCTTGCTGGAGATTGCAGCGAGCCGCGCGCGGGCTGGCTAATTGATACAGATATCTGTACAATAGGCTCATGAAAACCACGCTTAATTTACACGATGCCTTGCTTGAAGAGGCCAAGGCTTTTGCCATTCGCCAGCACCTCACGTTGACGCGCCTCATCGAAGAAGGTTTGCGTATGCGCCTGCATGCGGCAGATGCGCCCGCCAGGTCTGTGCAACGGCCTATGCCGGTGTTTGACGGGCAAAGTGGCTTGGCCAAAGGCTTGAATGGCTTGAGCACCCGCGAGCTGCTGGACGCGGCTGATGCTGCCTGATGTCAACCTGCTGGTTGCCGCGTTTCGCAAAGACCATGTGCAGCATGCAGTGGCTGCCCAATGGCTGACCCAGGCGTTTGCCAGCGCCAGCAACGGACAGCTTTTGCGGCTTCCCGTTGGCGTGCTGAGCAGCTTTTTGCGCTTGGTGACGAACGCCAAAATTTTCCCCACACCGACACCCGTCGATCAGGCTGTTGACTTTGTCGATTGGCTGCTGGAGCACCCCAATGCCATTGTTGTGGAGCGTTCCCAGGAATGGCCCCGCTTGCGCAAAATGGTTTTGGATAAAGGCCTGGCGGGCAATCAAATTCCCGATGCGCAGCTTGCTGCCCTGGCGATCAGTTTGGGCGAGCCATTTGTAACGTTCGACAAAGGCTTTCGCAAGTTGCTGCCGCCGTCGTTGCTGGTGCTGCTGGCAGCAACTTGACGGGCAGCATGGGCTGAACGCCTACCAGCTTGGCCTGTAGCTGCCCCCAGGCAGGTTCAGCGGCGTGACTGCGCCGCCGGCCGCGCCAATGACGGAAATCAAACCGTTCTGGCCGTCGTTAAATACCAGCCTGGAGCCGTCGGGCGACCATTTTGGCCACATGCCGGGAGCCAGCGCAGTGCCCGCGCCGCCACTGACGCCCTTTGTGTTCACGGTGGCGATGTTGCCTGCCTGGTGGCTGAAGGCGATCCGCGTGCCATCGGGCGACCAGGCCGGGTCGGAAGAACGACAATTTGCGCACGTGTTTTGGGTCAGGTTGACCTGGCCGCTGCCGTCCGCGTTCATGACGAAGATGTCGTAGGTGAAGTAGTTGGTATTCTCCGGGGTGAAGGTGCCAAATGCAAAAGCGAATTTTTTTCCGTCGGCCGACCAAGCCGCTGTCGGATTGATGTGCTGTTCAATCGGGGTGCTTCCCCCTGGGGGCGTGTAGGTTACGATGTTCGGCGCAAGGCAGCTCACGCCAGTGCCATCAGTATTCATCACGCACAGCCGCTGGTTGCTGGCGATGGTTTCCTGTTGGGTGAACGCGAACCGTGTGCCGTCAGGCGACCACGCGACGTCACTGCAACGGGCGCCGCCGCCGCACCCGATGTTGATCAAGCCACTGCCATTGGCATTCATCACGTGAATGCCGTTGATGCCTTGAAAAGCGATTTTGCTGTGGTCGCGCGACCAGGCGGCCTTGACGCCCACATTGTCTGGCGTCAGGCGTGTTTCACCGGTGCCG
>JANOYE010000256.1:0-13137 GCA_031428695.1 Rhodoferax sp.
GTGTCCATCTCGCTGATGTTGTGAACGATGCGCACCGGCCCCGTGCCGATCTTCTGGCCAATGGCGCGGCCTTCGCACAACACCGGCGCTTTGCCTTTGAGTTTGTAGCGGTGCTCGGCCTTGCCTGCGGCCTGGCTCTTCACCGTTTCCGGGCGTGCTTGCAAGATGTAAAGCTCACCGTCGGTGCCGTCTTTGCCCCATTCGATGTCCATCGGCCGGCCGTAATGGCCTTCGATCACCAGGGCGTACCGGGCCAATTGCTCCACATCGGCGTCAGAGAGTGAATAACGGTTGCGCAGCTCGGTTGGCACGTCGGTGGTTTTGACGAGTTTGCCGGTTTTGGCTTTTTCCTCGGGGGATGCAAACTCCATCTGCACCAATTTAGAGCCCAGGCTGCGGCGAATCACCGCGCGTTTGCCAGCGCGCAACATCGGCTTGTGCACGTAAAACTCGTCCGGGTTCACGGCCCCCTGCACCACCGTTTCGCCCAAGCCGTAGCTGGAGGTGATGAACACCACATCAGAAAAACCGCTTTCGGTGTCGATCGTGAACATGACACCCGCCGCGCCCAAATCAGAGCGCACCATGCGTTGCACGCCAGCGCTCAAGGCCACGTGTTCGTGCGCGAAACCTTTGTGGACGCGGTAACTGATGGCGCGGTCGTTGTAAAGCGAGGCGAAGACCTCTTTCATCTTGTGCAACACGTCAGCAATGCCGACAACGTTCAGAAACGTCTCTTGTTGACCGGCGACCGACGCGTCGGGCAGGTCTTCTGCCGTGGCGGAGGAGCGCACGGCAAACGATGCCGAAGGATTGTCCGCGCTTAAGCGGGCAAATGCGGTTGTGATGGCCTTCTGAAGATCGGCTGGAAAAGGCTGGGCCTCGACCATCGCGCGGATGTCGGCGCCGGCCGCCGCCAGGGCGCGCACGTCGTCGGTGTTGAGGTTGTCAAGCCGCTGTTTGATTTTGCCGGCCAGGCCGCCGTGCGCTAAAAACTGCCGGAAGGCATGCGCCGTGGTGGCAAAACCGGTGGGCACCTTCACGCCCTTGTCGCCCTGTGTCGGAAGCTGGGAAATCATTTCGCCGAGGCTGGCGTTTTTACCGCCCACGGCCTCGACATCGCTCATTCTCAGGTCTTCAAACGGCACAACCCAAAGGTTGTCTAGTCGGCCCGCCAAGTCGGTCGCGGCAAAAAGTGTGGACATGGGAAAACTCCGGAGGTTGAAAACCTGGGGGCAGAGGCGAACGCAGCACAACGTGTTGTTGCTTTTGGGGAGGTGCGGCGTTGCATGGAAAAAGAATGGGGTTGGGGTCATTGTAGAGTCCGGCCAACCAGCTTTCCCAGCCTGGCAACAGCTCTCAACCCGACCCGCAACTTGGCTCACAATCACCACCACACACCCTGACGTCCGTCATGACCAAACCCTCCACCTTTTTCGGCGATTTGAGCGACAACGCCGCCACGCCGGCGGCGAAACACCAGCGCAGCGTGTTCTTCATCTCCGACGGCACCGGCATCACGGCCGAGACCTTTGGCAACGCGATCCTGGCCCAATTTGATCTGCAAGCGCGCCACATCCGCCTGCCCTTCATCGACACCGCCGACAAAGCGCATCAGGCTGTGCGCCAAATCAACCATGCGGCGACCATCGACGGCAGCAAACCCATAGTTTTCAGCACCCTGGTGAACATGGAGGTGCTGGGCATCGTTGCTGAAGGCTGCAAGGGCATGTTGCTCGACATGTTCGGCACCTTTGTGCACCCGCTGGAGAACGAGCTGCAACTCAAGTCCAGCCACCGCATTGGCCGCTTCAGCGACGTGAGCAAAAGCAAGCAATACCACGACCGCATTGAAGCGATCAACTTCTCACTGGCCCACGACGACGGGCAATCCAACCGCGACCTGGAGCAGTCTGATGTGATTCTGGTGGGGGTGAGCCGCAGCGGCAAAACGCCCACCTCGCTTTATTTGGCCATGCAATACGGCCTCAAAGCGTCCAACTACCCGTTGATTCCCGAGGATTTCGAGCGCCAGCAGTTGCCAACGGCCTTGGTTCCACACAAGGCGAAGATTTTTGGGCTCACCATTCAGCCCGAGCGCCTGAGCGAAATCCGCAACGAGCGCAGGCCAAACTCGAAGTACGCATCGCTGGAGAATTGCCGCATGGAAGTGAGTGAGGCCGAAGCCATGATGCGCCGCGCCGGCATTCGCTGGCTCTCAACCACCACCAAGTCGATTGAAGAGATTGCGACGACGATCTTGCAGGAAATCAGGCCGGAGCGGCTGAGTT
Source organism: Rhodoferax sp. (assembly GCA_031428695.1). GTDB lineage: Bacteria > Pseudomonadota > Gammaproteobacteria > Burkholderiales > Burkholderiaceae_C > JANYCG01. The sequence continues at coordinate 2,292 of JANOYE010000256.1, forward strand.
ATTGACAGCGGGCCCGGCACAGCCAGACGCCCGGCGCCTCAAAGCTGGGAGCGGATCATTTCGGCCAGCAGGTTCACTCGCATGCCAATGCGGTCGATCAACACAAACTCCTCGTCTGACGAGTGGCAATTGCCACCCGGCAGTCCCATGTTTTCAATCACTGCCTTGCCACTTTGCGCCGCCCACACGGCGTCGGTGGCGCCATACGTGCGCAGAACAAGCGTGATCTGGCCGCCAAGTTGTGCGTAGATGGCCTGCGCCAGATCGGCCAGTTTTTTGCCGTCTTGTGTGGCATTGAATGGCGGGAAACCCATGCCACCACCGTCAGCAGTGACGCGTGCGTTTGCGAATTTCTTCTGCAGCACGCGTTCGCGCGCGGCCGCCTCAAGCGCGCTGAAACTGGGAACATCTGGCAGCCGCACGTCTGCTGTTGCATAGGCCTCGCCCGCGCCGGTGAGCCCGGTGGCCAAGCCCAGCTTGTGCTCACCCTCCACGCGCGCGTTGGCCACCACCACCCGGCCCGCGGCAGCCAGGAGATTTTGCGCTGCGGCCTCAAGCTCGCCAGTTGACGGCAAGGCCAGCTCGGCCACCGCTTGGGCGCGGTCGGGAATCACATTGCTGATCAGCCCGCCAGACGCTACGCGCCAATGCAGTTGCGCTTGGGGAAACTGGGCTGCCGCTGCGCTGACCCGAGCGATCAGATGGGCCATTTCCACCACGGCGTTCGCACCCAAATGGGGGGAAACGCCGGCATGTGAGGCTTTGCCTGTGATGCGGAAGGTCAGCGTCGCGAACTTGTATCGACCTGAATCAAGGCGCTTCAGGCCATTGGGGTCTTCTGCGCGGGCAATCGTCCAATTCATCCGGGTATCGGCCACCTTCTGCGGCGCGTCCATGCTGCGCAAAATGGCGTTGGCGAGTTCCTCAATGGGTTTTTCCTCTGTGGAAGACAACGGGCCGCCTGCCTGCACCTGCACTGACAATCGCCCGGCGCCCGACGTGCCCAGCACAATCGACTCCGGGCTGCTGCCCGCCGGCTCGGCGCTGAAGATCACGTCGTGCAGTGCGGCGGTGGCGCGAATCAAGTCGCGTGAACCGACGGAGCCGCGCTCTTCGTCCACGTTGAACACCGCCGTGATGCGTTCGTAATTCTTAATGCCGCGCGCATGCAGCACCTTGATGGCGTGCAAGATGTTGGCCACACCGCCTTTGTCATCCGCAATGCCCGGCGCTATGGCGCGGTTGCCGTCAATGCGAAACGGGCGGGCGGCAGCCACACCCGCTGGGCACACCGTGTCCAAGTGCGCCATCAGCATGATCTTGCGGGTGCCGGTGCCGCGAAACGTGATCACCAGGTTTTGGCCCGGCACATTGGCCGCTGGCGCGACGCGCCGAACCTCCGCGCCCAGGGGCTTGACGAAGGCCTCGATCATGTCTGCCACGGCCAGCAAACCGGGCGCCTGGGTGGTGCCAGTGTCAACCGACGTCAAGCGTTTGAGAGTGTCCAAAACGGCGGGGGTTTCAGCCTGTGCGAGCCGGGTGATTTCGGCGTCAAGCACGAGTTGCGCGTTGGCGCCCATAGGCTGTGCAAGGCTCAATACGAGAACAACCAGCGTGAACAACGGGCGAAGGGTTCTCATTGCTTGATTCTCTCGGCGGGTTAAACGCGCAGTAAACTTCGTTTAAAATACATTTTAAAGTAGTACTTGGTGAAATTAATTGAAATTTATATCAAAATAAGTAGCGTACAAATGATTTTTTACGTGACTTAATAGAGAATTAAATCAAATTCACTCTTCACCATATAGATATTCGAGGCGTTGGCGCTCTGCTGGACCCACGCCAAGCGCCTTGTGCAGGTAGTTCTCCATGCCACCAAAGTCTGTGTCCACCACATTGAGCGAGGCTTGCAAATAGTCTGGCTGCACGCGGCGCACGGCGGCGCGCACTTCGGGCGGCGCGGCGCCGGCCACCATCGCAGGCGCACGGTACAAGGCGTTGGTCAGCAAGTAATCGGCCATGATGACGTCGCGCTCCACACCCAGCGCAGAGAGGATCAGCGCTGCGGCAAAACCGGTGCGGTCTTTGCCCGCCGTGCAATGGAACACCAGAGGCGCGCCGTCGTGCAGCAAATGCTGGAACAGCTCGGCAAATCGTTTGGAGTTGTCAGTGACGAAGGCACGGTAGGTTTGTTGCATCAAGCGCACGGCATCGGCCTCGGCAATGCCTTGGTTGCGTTCGGCAAAGTCCTGCAAGGCTTGCACCACCGTGGGTTCAATGCTCAATGAATGCACCTGCGGGCCGGGCAAGGCGCAGGGGTGCGCTTCACGCTCGTTTTTGCCACGGAAATCACAGACCCGCGCGAGGTCCAGCGTTGACAAGCGGGCGATGTCAGTCTTCGTGAGGTCGCCCAGGTGGTCCGAGCGAAACAGCTTGCCCCATTTGAGCGGCCGTTTGCCGTGGTAACCGCCCAGGTCGCGAAAGTTGCTGGCGCCTTCGAGTTTGATCGATCGTTCATGTGTGTGCATAGTGCCAATTATGCCACTGGACCAATGACCACTTGCGTAACAAGCTACGAAAAACGTAGTAACTCGTGCAGCGTCTGCGCCGTCAAACGGGGGTTTGCTTGAGGCTGTGCAACCAAGATCGCTGAAACACGACTAGGATGATTGCCGTGAAGAATCCCAGCAACGGCGAGATTGCCGCCCCTTTCGACAATTTTTACCAGCCGCTCGGCCAGTCGCCGCTGCGCCAGATCATCACGGCCAGCTGCCGCACGCCCGAGCCCGAGGCGGTGCGGGCGCTGCTGCGGTTGGCGCGGCTTGAACCTGGGCAGTCGTCCTCCACACAAGCGCTGGCCCGCAAACTCGCACTGGGCCTGCGACACCAAAACCCCGCCTTGGGGCGCGCGGGCCTGGTGCAAGGCCTGCTGCGTGAATTCGCTCTCTCGTCGCAAGAGGGCGTGGCCCTGATGTGCCTGGCCGAAGCCTTGTTGCGCATTCCCGATGCCGCCACGCGCGACGCCTTGATCCGCGACAAGATTGGCCACGGCGACTGGCAGGCGCACATCGGCCAAAGCCCCTCGCTGTTTGTCAACGCCGCCGCTTGGGGCCTGTTGCTCACCGGGCGTTTGGTCGGCACCCACAGCGAAACCGGCCTGGGCGCGGCGCTCAAACGGGTAGCCTCGCGCAGCGGCGAGCCGCTGATCCGCAAAGGGGTGGATTTGGCCATGCGCATGATGGGCGAGCAATTCGTCACCGGCGAGACCATGACCCAGGCACTCTCTAACGCCCAGGGCCGCGAGGCGCGCGGATTCAGGTTCTCTTACGACATGTTGGGTGAAGCGGCACTCACGGCCACTGATGCCGAGCGTTATTTCAAAGCCTATGCAGAAGCCATTGAAGCCATCGGCCAAGCGTCTGCTGGGCGCGGCATTTACGAGGGGCCGGGCATCTCGATCAAACTCTCCGCCCTGCACCCGCGTTACAGCCGAGCGCAAGCGGCGCGTGTGATGGCCGAGCTGTACCCGCGCCTGTTGCAGTTGGCCGAGCTTGCGAAGCGCCACGACATCGGCATCAACATCGACGCCGAAGAGGCCGAGCGGCTGGCGTTGTCGCTCGATCTGCTGGAGCGCCTGTGTTTTGCGCCGTCCCTTGTCGGCTGGAACGGCATTGGTTTTGTCATCCAGGCGTATCAAAAACGCTGCCCGGCGGTGGTTGGCTGGCTGATTGACTTGGCCCAGCGAAGCCAACACCGGCTGATGATCCGCCTGGTGAAAGGCGCGTATTGGGATTCAGAGATCAAACGCGCCCAGGTCGATGGGCTGGCCGATTTCCCGGTCTACACGCGCAAGGCGCACACAGATGTGGCCTTCCTCGCCTGTGCCCGCCAACTGCTGGCCGCGCCAGGGCAAATCTACCCGCAATTCGCCACCCACAATGCCCACACGCTGGCCGCTGTTCACACGATGGCCGGGCAAAACTACTACGCCGGCCAATACGAGTTCCAGTGCCTGCACGGCATGGGCGAGCCGCTGTACGAGCAGGTGGTTGGCAGCACCGCCGAGGGCAAACTCGGCCGCCCCTGCCGCGTTTACGCGCCCGTGGGCACGCACGAAACCCTGCTGGCCTACCTGGTGCGCCGCCTGCTTGAAAACGGCGCCAACACCTCGTTTGTCAACCGCATGGCAGACGCCTCATTGCCGATTGACGCCTTGATTCAAGACCCGGTGGAGGTCATTGAACAAACCGCTTTGGCCGAAGGTGCTGCCGGGTTGCCCCACCCCGCCATCGCCTTGCCGAGCGCGCTGTTTGGCCGGGAGCGTGCCAATTCCGCGGGATTGGATTTAAATGACGAAAACGCCTTGAAGGCTTTGCGCGAGGCTTTGCAAGCGTCGGCTCTGGCAAACTGGGTCGCTACGCCCACCACGCACGCTGAAACGCAGGCAGAGCCGCGCAGTTCAACGCCAAGGCCCGTCTGCAACCCAGCCAACTCGAATGACGTCGTCGGCACGGTTGTTGACGCCACTTTGGCCGACGTTCAACTCGCGCTGCAACTGGCTGAAACCCAGTCATCCCTATGGGCGGCGACCGCGCCTGCAGAACGCGCTGAAACGCTGGAGAAAAGCGCTTCCCTGATGCAAGCCAACATGCCTCGCCTGGCAGGGCTCATGATGCGCGAAGCCGGCAAAACCGCCGCCAACGCCATTGCCGAAGTGCGCGAAGCCATCGACTTCTTGCGTTATTACGCGGCCCAGGTGCGCCACGGATTTGACAACACCACCCACCGCCCGCTCGGGCCGCTGGTCTGCATCAGCCCGTGGAATTTCCCGCTGGCCATCTTCACCGGCCAGGTTGCCGCTGTTTTGGCGGCGGGCAATGTGGCCCTGGCCAAACCCGCTGAACAAACCCCGTTGGTCGCGGCCGAGGCGGTGCGCCTGATGCACCAGGCGGGCGTTCCCCGAGCTGCCTTGCAGCTGCTGCCCGGCCCAGGGGACACCATTGGCGCTGCGCTCACTGCATCGCCCATCGTGCAGGGCGTCGTCTTCACCGGCTCCACCGAAGTCGCCCGGACCATCCAGCGCACACTCGCCAAACGACTCAACAATGGACTCGGGGCGGATGGCAAGCCGGTGGTGCTGATCGCCGAAACCGGCGGGCAAAACGCCATGATCGTGGACTCCAGCGCCTTGCTGGAACAAGTTGTCGTCGATGTGCTGGCCTCGGCGTTTGACAGCGCCGGGCAACGTTGCTCGGCGCTTCGTGTCTTGTGTGTGCAAGACGACGTGGCAGGCCGCCTCATCACCCTGCTCGAAGGCGCCATGCGTGAATTGCACTTGGGCAACCCGTGCCAGTTGGCCACCGACGTGGGCCCGGTGATCGACGCTGAGGCGCGCACCAACATCGGACGCCACATCAACATGATGCGCGCCAAGGGCCACCGCGTGACGCAACCGGCGCCTTTCGACCCGTACCAAAACGCAGAACTGCAGGAAGGCCATTTCGTCCCGCCCACACTCATCGAAATCGGCTCCCTCGCCGAGCTGCAGCGCGAAGTGTTTGGCCCGGTCTTGCACGTGTTGCGTTACCCGCGCGACAAGCTGGGCGACGTGCTGGACCAGATCCACGCCACCGGTTTCGGCCTCACGCTGGGCCTGCACACCCGCATCGACGAAACCGTGCAACGGGTGCTTGGCCATGCGCGTGTTGGCAACATCTACGTGAACCGCAACATGGTCGGCGCCGTGGTGGGTGTGCAGCCGTTTGGCGGCGAAGGCCTTTCGGGCACGGGCCCCAAGGCGGGCGGGCCGCTGTACCTGTTGCGCCTGCTGTCACACCGCCCGGATGACGCCGTGAAGACGCTGGTTTCTGAAAAACAAAGCGCCCTGCCTGGCCCCACCGGCGAGTCCAACGTCTATTCATTGCTGCCACGCCAGGCTGTGTTGTGCCTGGCCGACTCCGCCCAAGCACTGATGGCGCAGGTCAACGCCGTGCTGGCCGCAGGCAGCCGAGCAGTGTGTCCTGCGGCCTGTGCGCTGTGGCTCACAAGTTTGACGCCGCCGCAGCTTGACAACGTCGCTCTGGTCGAAGATTGGTGCAACCCCGCCGTATTTTTTGACCTTGTTTTGCACCACGGCGACGCCGCATCGCGCCTCGCCGTGTGCCAGTTTCTTGCGGCGCGGCCCGGCCCTATTGTTGTCGTCGAAGCCTGTGAAAACTTGCCCGGCGAAGCAATCTCAATTCCACTGGAGCGGCTGTACATCGAGCGAAGTGTGAGCGTCGACACGGCCGCCGCCGGCGGCAATGCCAGCCTGATGACCGTGGGTTAGCATCGCTGAATGAGCCTTGACCCCAACCGCCGCGGCATCATCGACATGTCCGGGGCCATGGCGCTTTTCATCGCCAACGACGCCCTGGTCAAACTGATGAGCGCCGCGCTGCCCTCAATGCAGTTGATCTTCATCCGGGGCCTGTTTGCCTCCATCCTGATGCTGCTGGTCTGCCAAGCCATGGGCGCGTTCAAACGCGCCGCGCCGCACGAAGCCTTGCCCGCGCGCCAGTTGCTGCACCCCAAAGTGCTGATCCGCGCCACGCTGGACGCCAGCGCCTCGCTGGTCTACCTCACCGCGCTTTTCCACATGCCGCTGGGCAACGCCACCGCCATCAACATGGCCACGCCCCTGGTCATCACCATCATGGCCGTCTTCTACATGCACGAGCGGGTGAACCTCGCGCGCTGGCTGGCGATTGGCGTCGGGTTCATTGGCGTGTTGCTCATCGTGCAACCTGCCGCTGAAGGCTTCAACGTCTGGGCGCTGCTGTGCCTGGCCGGCACCCTGCTGCACGCCGGGCGGGACTTGATGACCCGCGTGATCCCGCGCAGCGTGCCATCCCTGCTCATCACGCTTTCCACCGTGCTTTCGGTCAGCCTCTTCTCGGGCGTCTTAAGCCTGTTTCAAGGGTGGAAGCCCTTCACCAACACGCACCTGGCGCTGCTCGGCGCCGCTGGCGTGTTGCTCAGCGGCGGTTACTTTCTGCTGATACGTGCCATGCGCGGCGGTGAGATGAGCCTGATAGCGCCGTTTCGGTATACCGGCCTGCTGTTCGCGCTGGTGTTGGGCTGGTGGTTCTGGGGCGACGTGCCCAACGCGCTGGCGTTTCTCGGCATCGCGCTGTTGGTGGCCGCAGGACTGTACATGCTCATGGGTCAGCAAAAAAGTGCGCAGCAACCACCGGCGAGTGTGCTGGATGCGGCGAGCGATTAGGAAGATCTTCTCACCCCAGAGGTTCAAGCGCCAAATCGCCCGCAATCAACCGGAATTGCTCCAGCGCCGCTTCCAGGTCGTCCACAATCTCCTGCGCAATCACATCCGGCGGCGGCAGGTTGTCACTGTCGGCCAGTGAATCGTCCTTGAGCCAGAAGATGTCCAGGCTGGCCTTGTCCCGCGCGATCAGCTCCGCATAGTCGTAGACGCGCCAGCGGCCTTCCGGCCCGGCGCCCTCACCCGTTCGGCCTGAGCCTGTCGAAGGCTCGGCGCTCCAAGTCGCCTTGCGGTCATGTCGATTCGCCGGGTTGTAAAGCTTGACGAATTCATCCAGATGCTCGCGCTTGAGCGGATTGGTCTTCAGCGTGAAATGCTGGTTGGTGCGCAGATCGTAAATCCACAGCTTCTTGGTCCAAGGGGTTTCTGACGCAGGCTTGCGCTCGAAAAACACCACGTTCGCCTTCACGCCCTGCGCGTAGAACAACCCCGTAGGCAGACGCAATAGCGTGTGCACGTCACACTCGTGCAGCAGCTTCTTGCGGATGGTCTCGCCTGCGCCGCCTTCAAACAATACGTTGTCGGGCAGCACCACCGCCGCGCGGCCGTGTTGCTTGAGCAGCGTCTTGATGTGCTGCACAAAGTTGAGCTGTTTGTTGCTGGTGGTGGCCCAGAAGTCATCCCGCTCGATCACGTCCTTCTCGGTTGTCACCTTGCCTTCGGCCCCGGTGATCATGGTGCTGCTTTTTTTGCCAAAGGGCGGGTTGGCCAGCACCACATCAAAACGCTCGCCGGGGTCGGCGGCCAGCGCGTCGGCCACGACAATGGGCACTGATTTGTCGGAGCCAATGCCGTGCAGCATCATGTTCATCGCTGCCAGGCGTGCCGTGCTCTGCACCAGCTCCCAGCCGCGCAGGGCGTTTTCTTTCAGGTGTTTTTTCTGCTCGCGCGTCAGGTTGGGGTTGTGGTCGGCCACGTGGTTGTGCGCCGCAAACAAAAAGCCACCCGTGCCACAAGCCGGGTCACAAATCGTTTCGCCCGGTTTAGGCGCAATGCAGTCCACCATGGCCTGGATCAGCGGGCGCGGCGTGAAGTACTGGCCCGCGCCACTCTTGGTGTCTTGCGCGTTTTTCTCCAGCAGGCCCTCGTAGGCGTCGCCTTTCACGTCGGCGCCCATGGCCGACCAGTTTTCGCAATCAATAAGGTCCACCACCAGGCGGCGCAGCTTGGCCGGGTCTTGAAACTTGTTCAGCGCCTTGGCAAAGATCAGGCCGATGGTGCCTTTCTCGGCACCGAGCTTCTCCAGCGTGTGGCGGTAATGGTCAAACAGCTCATCACCGTCTTTGGCCAGCAGCGCGGGCCAGTCGTAGCCCTTGAGGATCGGGCTGGGTGATTCGCCGGCAAGGTTGAACGGCGGCCTGCTGCGCTCGTCGGCCATTTTGAGGAACAGCAGGTACGTGAGCTGCTCTACGTAGTCGCCGTAACTCATGCCGTCGTCGCGCAGCACGTTGCAGTAGTTCCAGAGTTTCTGGACGATGGTGGCTGAGTTCATGGTGACAGTTTGGATAGTTCGCGTAAGGTCAGTGCCAGCGGTTTTGCGCGCTGCTGGCTGAAGGAGTCACCCGGCAAATGCCCGGACAATGACTGCTCGAATTCAGGGTCTGAGAATAGCGCTGTGAATTCTGCCCGCATGTAAGTGCGTAAGTCTGGTGCGGCAGCACGGCACTCGGCAAGCAGCTCAGGCCGTCGGTCCGCAACCGTGATGATGTCTTCCAGGTCGTGGCTGCCAAGATAATCTGGTTTGCCGTTGGCGTGTTTGCCCCGGTCTTTGAAGGCTTCCAACTTGGTGCCAATGAACACGGGGGCCGTGATGACCCTGATGCTTGTTCCGCTGGGCAATACAACTGTCTCTGCGGTGTCCAGCGCCAACGGATACCACCGGTTGGCGAAGCCCAGAATTTCTTTCACTGTGGGCATCAAGTCGAGTGTGACGTTTTTGTAAATCCAGCGGCAAATAGGCGCATCTGGACGCGTGTCATTGCTGAAACCTCGGGCGCGGACTTGCTTTTCTATGGCGTGGTAGTCGTGAACCGTTAAGGCCTGAGCCACGATGTCCACGTCTTCAGTGATGCGGATGCGGTCTGGCCGCTCCTGCGTGAGCAGCAAGGCCGTGGCACAACCGCCGACAAAAATGACGCTTTCACACACGGGGCCGAGAGCCTGCGCCACCAATTCCAGAATGGCCAGATTGGGGTTATTGAAAGCGGCCATCAACTCAATCTTTCTTCCAGCAACTTTCGGGCCATTTCACGTTCACGCGCCTGCCCGATGCGTAGCGCGTCAAATAACGCCAGCAATTCATACAAAGCCGGGGCTTCAACTGCTGCCAGGGGAAGCTTGGGGTACAAAGGCAGCAGCGCGCTTCCGCGCACAGGTCCATCGGCATGGGGCCAGACCGGCGGCGTTTCGTCAGAAAACAGCACTTTGGATTTGAGTGGCTCCACGCCGTAGGCGGTTGGAAACCCCATGGTGATTTCTCCGCGCACAGCCGGGAAGAAATACGACGCGCCTTGCAGCACCATCGGCCGGAATGCGGCCATCACCAACGCAGGGGCATCATTCACCTCTGTCAGCAGCCTGGCCCCGCTCAGGCGCGCAATGCAGGCATGCGCCTCAAACTGCGACATATGCATGGCCTGCGCCAGCGCCACGTAAGGCAGCTTTTGCCCAGCCAGACACACCAGCTTGAACGCCATGGCCAGGTCTTGCGGCTTGAGTGACCATTGCGCCTGCGCCAGCCTTGCTTTGATTCCTGTTGAGTTCATTTTGATTTATGCAATATGCATTTTGCATAATTATTGCACAAAAGCAGGAATCATGAAAGCGTATGCTGATTGCATACCGAATACGCGTTCCATTGTCCCATTTCAAAACGACGAATACTCCAATTGAAGTCGCAATTTGCGACCTCAAACGTGCCATCACCGATTCGGCATCCTCACAACCCACTCTTAGTTGCCCAGCATGTGAGCAGTACCATGAGGTTATGACCCTAAAAGAATCCAAACCGTATAAGGCTGACTATGGGAACGGTCACATTTTCCTTTGCCTTTAACCACTTAATTCATTGATTTTTAACAGGTTATTCAGAAAATGACCGACAAATCCGGTTTGCGTTTAAGCACTCTTGCAAACCCCAGCCGCGCTTCAATCGGCAGTTTTCCCGCGCTTGGGTCATAGGGCTCCGGTTGCTGGTACGTGTCGAACCAGTAATCAAACGCGCCGTACGTAAACACCATGACATCCGATGGCCGTACAGGCATTGCGTCAAAGGCGTCTTGCCAGAACAGGGGCAACTGTTCCTTCAAAAATTCATCAATGGGACGGACCGAAGCGTGCGCATGCGCCATCAATTTTTGATAAGGGATTGCGTCAGGGATTTTCATTTGATGCCTGTTGCTAATGTTCAAACACTTTCCCCGCCCGGCATGTGAGTAGTACCATATGCCCCATGACGCTCAAAGAATCCAACCCCTACCTGCGCAGCCGCACCGAGGCTACACGCAAGGCTGCGCTTAGGATTTC
>JANOYE010000257.1:0-5389 GCA_031428695.1 Rhodoferax sp.
CGAAGCCGCCCGCAAGGCGCAGGCGAGTGAGGAACTCAAGGCCCGCTGGCTTGAGGCCGGCTTCGACATCTGGAGCGGCTCGCCGCAACTGCTGGGCGAGCGTTTGGTGAAAGAACTGGCGCTGTGGGGGCCGGTGACCAAAGGGATTCCGCAGCAGTGAAAGACCGGGCCTGGGCTGCTGCGTTATGGGTGTGCCTGGCCGCTCAACCTGCGTTCGCAGTTGAAGTAAACGGCCTCCTTGATCTGCGGCTGGGCGCATCAGACTCTGCACCAAGTTGGCCCAATGGCGGTTTAGGCAAAACGCGTTTTGACAAGAGTTCGCCCGGTTTGCGGGTGGGCCAGGGGTTTTTGAAATTGCAGGGCGACGTGCTCGATGCCGTCACCGCTTCGGTGGTATTCAGCGCGGCAGACGACCGCAAAGGCGTGTTGGATGTCAACGAAGCCTGGCTGGCCTGGAACCCGGTGCCCACCAGCGCCTGGAAGTCGCAAGTGCGGGCAGGCGCTTTTTTCCCCGTCACGAGTTTGGAGATCGACTACGACAGCCTCGGCTGGACGCCGCGCGACACCATTTCGAGCTCGGCCATCAACAGCTGGATAGGTGAAGAGTTGCGCACCGTGGGCCTGGAATACAAACTGCTGCGCAATGGCCGCCAGGCGGGCTCGGCGCACGACTTTGGCTTCACAGCCGGGGTGTTTGCCGCCAACGACCCGGCGGGCGCTCTGCTCGCTTGGCGTGGCTGGTCGATCAGCGACCGCATTACCGGTTTGACAGAGGCGATCCCGCTGGCGGACTTGCCGGCCTTCAAACCCGCAGGCGCACTATCCAACCAAACTCGCTCGATGAACGTGTTTCGAGAATTAGACCAACGCCTGGGCTTTTACGCCTCTGCGCAATACGCCTACGCCGGAAAGTTTGAGCTGGCCGCCATTCGGTATGACAACCGGGGTGACCCGATGGTGCTGCAAAGCGGCCAATACGCCTGGCTGACACGGTTTAACCACGTCAGTGCGCGGCTAAAAAATGTTGGCGAATGCCTGGGCAAATGGGAATTCACCGCCCAGTGGCTGGCGGGCGACACCTTGATGGGGCCAGCTGCGGTTTACCTGGATTTTGCGTCATGGTATTTGCTCGCCAGCCGCCCCTTGGGGCCGGGCAACATGGCGATACGATTTGACCAATTCAGCACGGCTGAACGCGCGGCAGACGTGTTGGCCAGCGACCCCAACAGCGAAACTGGCCAGGCCTTGGCCGTCGCCTACCGCTGGAATCTGGGCCCCCAGTTGTCACTGGTGTCGGAAGTTTTAGTCGTGCAAAGTGACCGCGCTGCACGCCGGTTGCTGGGCCTGCCCGCACAGCAAATCGAACGCAGCCTCTCGGCCAGCCTGCGCTGGAGTTTTTAGGACGCTAGTTTCCAGACAGGGGCATCGGCACAGACTGCCCGTAGTCGCGCCGGTTGGCGTCCAATTTGTCATTCCACTTGCGACGCCAAGCGACAAACCGCTCGGCCGGCATCGGCTTGCTGATGAAATAACCTTGGCCTTCGTCGCAGCCCAGTTGTTTCAAGGCGTTGTAGATGGCGGCGTTTTCCACCCCTTCGGCGACCACCGTCAGCCCCAGGTTGTGGGCCAAATCGATGGTCGAGCGCACGATCATCGCGTCGCCCGGTACGCGCTCCATGGCCATCACAAACGACTTGTCAATCTTCAACTGGTTCACCGGCAGGCGTTTGAGGTAGGCCAACGAGGAATAACCGGTGCCGAAGTCGTCAATCGAGAGTTTGAAGCCGCGTTCGTGCAACTTGTTCAAAGTGGCCAGGGCACGCAAGGGGTCGTCCATGATGGCGCTTTCGGTAATTTCCAGGCACATGCCCGAGGCGGGCACTTGGTGGCGCTGCAAAATAAGGTCTAACTTCGCGGGGAAGTCCACATCCAAAAGATCGCGCGTTGAGAGGTTGATGGCCACTTGCACCGCCTGCTCGGGCGTTTGCAGGCCGTGCCACAAACTGGCCGCTTCGTTGAACACCCACAGCGTCAACAGGCGCACAAACCCGGTTTGTTCGGCAAACGGAATGAATTCCAGCGGCGGCACCAGCCCGCGGGTGGGGTGCTGCCAGCGCACCAGCGCTTCAGCGGCATTCGGGTTGGAGTGGGGCAAACCGATTTTGGGTTGCAAAAACAAACGCAGCTCGTGGTGCTCCAAGGCGTGGCGCAACTCGCTAAGCAGGGATAAAGTTTGGCTGCTGCTGGAATCCAGCGCCGAGTCGTACAACTGGATGCCCGTGGTGCGTGATTTGGCCGAATACATGGCCACCTCGCTGCGGCTCAAGAGGGTGTCGGCATCGGGCGCGTGCGCGGGCCACCCGGCGACTCCAATCGCCGCCGTCACGTCGATAGTTTGGTCGCCAAACGCCAGCGGCGCTTCAAACGATTGGGCGATCTGCGCTGCCACGTGCAGGGCCTGGGGCAAGTCGCCGTGGGCCAACAACACGGCAAAGCTATTGCCGCCTAAACGCGCGACCAAGTCGCCCGGTTGGGTGGCAAATACGGCCAGGCGTTTTGCGACCGCCTCCAAGACGCGGTCGCCAAAGGCGTAACCCAACACATCGTTGATGAGTTTGAAACGGTCTAAATCCAGCACCACCACGGCCAGCGTGGGAGGTGTTGTAGCGGCCTGGTCTGCGATGGCTTGTTGCACCGCGTCGCGAAACCGCGCCCGGTTGGGTAGGCCCGTGAGGCGATCCCAATAGGCCAGTTGCCGAATTTCTGCTTGTTGCGCGCTGATGTTGACGCGCATGGCGTCAAAAGCCACCGCTAAGTCGCCAATTTCGTCGCGCCGCTCCGTGTGCTGCATCGCGGTTTGGTAGTCGCCTCGGCCTAATTTTTCAGAGGCGCGCACCAAGTCCCGCAACGGCGTGGTGATGCGCCGGGCCAGAAAAACGCTGCCCAGGCCAAACAACACCACACCCAGTGCGGTGATCCACGCCAGCGCCGACTGGGCTTGGCGAAAAGGCGCGACCACGTCGGTAAACGACCGCAACAGCAGGGTTTGCAACCCGCCCTTGCCGCCGTCCAGCCGCCCGCCGACCACTTCGAGTTTCACGTGACGCCCCACCAAGGTGTCGCCGTCGAATTTCAACGCCAGGCCCAACTCCGGCCCCAACTCCGGCCCGAACCCTGACACCGCCTTGCTTTGCGGCGCATCAAATGCCGCCGCAGGCAACGTGCTTGCCAACACGGCGGCTGGCCCCGCGTTGGCCGGGTTGTAGATCGCCACATGGACGCCCGACAATGCCCGCATGTCATCGAGCAAGGCCTGCCCAATGGGAAAACCCATCAGCACCCAGCCAATCAACACCGGCGCGCGCACTGGCACCTGCACGAACTGGTAGGGCACCTGGTTCAAGAGCGCAATTTGGCTGCCCGCACTTTGGCGCGACATCGGCACCGCAATTTGGCCCACCAGCGCCGCCAGCGCCTGGCTGTCTTGGCCTTCCCCGGCGGCCTGCAGTGCCAATTGGCTGTCAATCAACGCGGTGACGGTGGCGCCAATACGCGCGCCATGGTTGTCGAGCACCGAGCGAATGGTTTGCAGATCACCTGACGAGACCGCAGTGCGAAAACCAAAGTCACCCGCCAAAAGCCGCGCGGCTTGGGCCAATTTTTGCGCGTTTTGGTCTAGCAGGCGCCGCCAAACACGTTCGTCCACCTGTAGCTCGGCGGCAATTTGCTGGCGCGCGGTGCGCTCAATGGCGGCCCGCACAATGCCAAACACCGCCGCCTGAACCAGCAAAAACAGTGCCAGCGACAAGGCCACGATACGCGCGGCAAACCCCCACTTGCTGTTGCCCAATTTGCCTGGCTGGCCCAGGCTCATGGAGCCAGGCCCGCCATGCGGACTGTCACTTTGGCATCGACGGCATCCACGGAAAGTGTCTGATCCAGCGCGGGCGCGCCCACTGGCAAATTCGGGTGCCACACCCGCAAGCGGTAGGTGCCCGCCGGCACGTTGGGAAGCGCCACCCCGCCCATCGCCGCGCTGCGCCCAAAATACGGTGTATCGACGACCACCACCCAGGCCACCATGTTGTCGTGGATGTTGCAGCCCAACACGGCAATGCCGGTTTTGTCAAACGTCACCGGGTTGGCGGGTGTGCCGCTGTACAGTTTCAGTTCAAAGTTCTTCGCGGCGGAGAACGAATAAACGTGGTGGCGCACCGAGTCGCGGTTGGGAAACTGCACCGAGGTGCCCTGCGGCACCACCAATACACGTGGCTCAAACTGGCGGTTGACCTGGGCGATCTCGACTCCCGCCAAAGGTTTGGCGGCGGCACGCGCTCGGCTGGCGTCGGCAGATTCCAAAAACACCACCGCGTCGGCTAAGGCGTTGCCCGCGCCGTCATGTACCTGCACTTGCACTGAAGCCGCCTGGGCCGCCGCGTTCAGGCCAAAAAATGTGGCGCAAACCAGCGCGCGCAGTTGCAACTTGGGATGGAAGAGGGACGCTGAAAACTGAAAAGTCGCACTCAGCGACTTGGGTGGCAAGCTTGGCATTCAATTTTCTCCAGACATCTTGCAGCACGTACTGCGCTTGCTCAAGAATGCTTTGGAGCGATTGTGACGTGAATCGACTCCTCGGTGGTTGACCTCATGCGCGGGCAAACCGGTCAGTACACCCGAGTCCACGTCAGCTGAAGTCTGATTGCCGCCAATGCAAGGTTTTCAAGGTTTCAAAATCGTGCGGCCCTTGATCTTGCCAGCTTTCAGTTCGGCGACAACGCGGTCGGCTTCGGCCAGCGGCTGGGTGGCCAGGGGCAGGTCGGGCATTTTGTGGCTGCGGGCGAAGACCAGCAACTCACGCAACTCTTCCAGATTTCCGACATAAGAGCCGCTGATGGTCACCACTTTGAGCGCCAGCATCGCGGTGGGCAGCACGGTGTTGCCGCCAAACAAACCCACACTCACCAGTTGCCCGGCCTTGCGCAGCGTGGCAAAGCCGAATTCAAAAGTGCTGGCCGCGCCGACAAAATCAACCACCGCCACCACGCCACCCGTGGCTTTCAACAGCGATTTCACCGCGCCTTCTGCCACTGGGTCGATCACCTCATCGGCACCGGCGGCGCGGGCGATGTCCCACTTGCCTTTGTCGGTTTCCGCAACGACGAGCTTGGCTTTGGGGTACATCAGTTTGCCCAGGCGAATGCCGTTGAGGCCCACGCCGCCCGCGCCGATGACCAGCAACGTGCCCCCGGCGTTCAACTGCGCCGCCTGATTGCCCAGTTTTTTCAATGCGCTGTACGCGGTGAGGCCACTGCAGGCGTAGGTACAGGCCTGGTCGATGTCCAGCGGCGCGAAGTCCAGCAGGTATTTCGCGTCGGGCACAACGACGTGG
>JANOYE010000258.1:0-7560 GCA_031428695.1 Rhodoferax sp.
CGTTTGGCTGCGCTGCGTGACGACTGGCAGGCCTGGAATGCCGCCATTGGAGCCATTGCGGAAAACGCCAGCGTGAGTTTGGTTTATGGTTTGAAGGACATGCCGCAGCGCTGATTCACTGGGTATCGTTCTGCTTGATGCCGCCTTGGGTTCGACGGGGTTCGCGAGGCAGTCATTCGGGTTCAGTGCAGGGCGAGCCGCAGAGGCCAGGGTGAAAAGCCCACCCCGCGAAGTCGAGATTGCATCGAAAAAAAAATCAAACCACCCGTTGAGCCACCCACCCGCACGGACACTTCCTCGCCTTGAAAGTCAGATTGCCCTCATGTTTTAGGCGAGCGCAACGCTGCGCTGAGCTGATCGACCGGGGCCGCCCAGTCGGAGTCTTGCTGCAGGGCTTCGCGCAGAAACGCGGCTTGTGCGGGCTTCCAGAAAGGCGCCTCAACCAGCTTGACGTTGTCTGCCAACGGGGCATGCGCTGCCAGAAATGCGGCAATGTCGTCGGGCTCGCAGGGCAGCCCGAGTTGGGCAAACAGATCGCTGAAACTGTGGCTGGGTTTGTTCATGGGTTTCCTCGCAGAGTTGGCTATGCATCTGGGTTCATTAGACCGCCATGGCCCGCAGCCAGACCGTGCGCTGGCGCACACAAGCGCGCTGCCCATGGCTGTTGACCGCGGTTGTCAGCCAGTTCCTACGCGCCAAATGGGCCTTTACTGATGGGCTGCGCCAAGGCCTGCCAGCATGATGGCGCCTGAACAGCCCGCGCGTCGCTGGCTGCACCTGGAGCGACACCGTGACCAGCCTTTCTGAAAACACCGGACTGCAGTTCGCCACGTCGCCGCGTTGGAGCTCTCAGTCGGTTCGGCGGGGCATACCTTACCTGATGGAGTCACTGGCGGTGCTGGCCGCTTTGGCCATCTTGCTGGCGTTTTTCGAGGTTGTGCAGGGTTCTGTCCTTCAAGGTGAACGGCTGCGTGCCGCTATGGCCGTGCACAGCGCCGCCACTTACCAGTGCAATTCACTGGCCAGCACGGGTGCTGCAGACACTTGCCTGCAGCAGTTGCGTGCGCCCGCCATCGCAGGCCATCCACAAACACTGGTGCTGGTCTCGGCTGCGGCCCGTTTGAAATGAAACTGGGGGGGTTGGCGGGTTTGCAACGGTGCCGAGGCGGGTCATTGGGGTGCGGCGCAGCACCGCGCTGGCGCATACTTAAAATACGAGCATGCCCCACCCTAGTCGCGCGCCGCGCGGAGCCTCCCCTGGCAAGCCCTCAAGACCGCCCGCACCGTGAAAATCAAATACTTCTTCCAGCTCCTCGGGCTTTCTGCCCTGTGGGGCGCGTCTTTCATGTTGCTGCGCATCGCCAGCCCGGTATTGACCCCCAACGTCTTGACGGCGATGCGGCTGGGCACGGCGGCGGTCACGCTGTTCATCATCATGCGGCTGATGCGCCACACCTGGCCGGTAGCGCATTGGCGCGAAATGACGGTGTTGTCGTTGATGTCGGTGGCGCTGCCGTTTTTGCTGTTCAGCTGGGCCGCGCTTTATTTGCCCGCGGGTTACAGCGCGTTGCTCAACAGCACGGCCATTCTGTTTGGCACCTTCACCGCAGCGTGGATGAAAGAAGACACACTCACGCCGCGCAAGCTGCTGGGCTGCCTGTGCGGCATTGTGGGCGTGGGCCTGATCGTCAAGCTCGGGCCGGTGGAGCCGACCCCACCCGTGGTGCTGGCGGCCCTGGCGTGCATCGCAGCGGCGGCGTGTTTTGGCACCTCCACCTCGTTCATGAAAAGGGCGCTCTCGCGCATGCAGCCGCTGCAGATCGCCGCTGCCGTGCATGCGGGCGCGTTTGTGATGATCCTGCCGGCGGCCGCATGGACTTTCCCCCAAGCGCATTTCACACCCAGCGTGTTGGTCATCGCCCTCTGGCTGGGCGTGGTCACGTCGGGCCTGGCTTACTGGGCGCACCTGCGCATCATGGCGCATGTGACGCCGGTGGCCGCCATGACACCGATGTTCATGGTGCCGCTGTTCGGCGTTGCCTGGGGCCACGTGTTTCTGGGTGAACCGCTGAGCCCAGGCACCTACATCGGCGGCTCGATGGTGCTCTTGGCCAGCGCGCTGGTGAGCGGCTTCAACCCCTGGCGCAGAACGATGGATCTGCAAGACGCCAAACCTTGAACCTGAACTTGATCGACGAGACCATGCCAACACTCCACATCGAAACGCCGTTGCTCGAATCCCGTGCCCTGGGCGCGCTCTCCGGCAAGACCGTCTGGCTCAAGATGGAGGCGCTGCAGCCGCCTGGCTCGTTCAAGATTCGCGGCATGGGCCTGGCCTGCCAAGAATACGTGCGCCAGGGCGCCAAGCGGCTGATTTGCTCCTCCGGCGGCAACGCCGGCATTGCCGTGGCCTACGCCGGGCGGCGCCTCGGTGTGCCCGTGGTGGTGGTGGTGCCCGAATCCACCAGCGAGCGGGCCCGCGCGCTGATACGGCAAGAAGGCGCTGAGCTGGTGGTGCATGGCCCGTCGTGGCAAGAAGCCAATGCGCTGGCGTTGTCGATGGTCACTGCCACTGACGCCTTTTTGCACCCGTTTGACGACCCCCTCCTGTGGCGCGGCCACGCCACGATGGTGGATGAAGTGGCCCAAAGTGGCGTGAAGCCTGACGTGGTGGTGCTGTCTGTGGGCGGTGGCGGTTTGTTGTGCGGCGCGGTGGAGGGTTTGCGCCGCAATGGCTGGCAAGACGTGCCGGTGCTGGCGGTGGAGACGCAAGGCGCCGACTCGTTCGCCCAGTCACTGCAGGCGGGCCAGCGCATCGAGTTGCCCGCCATCACCAGCGTCGCCACGTCTTTGGGCGCACGCAAGGTGTGCGAGCAAGCGTTTCAATGGTCGAAGGAACACACCATTCTGAGTGAAGTGGTGAGCGACAAAGCCGCCGTATCCGCCTGCATGCGTTTCATCGACGACCACCGCGTGGTGGTCGAGCCGGCCTGCGGCGCCGCGCTGGCAGCGGTGTATGACAAGGTGGCCGCGCTGGAGCCTTTTCAATCTGCATTGGTGATTGTGTGCGGCGGCGTTACGGCATCATTGGCGCAATTGCAGGGCTGGTCGAAACAGCTTGGGTAGGTCTGCTTTTTGTCCCCCTTCCCTGCGGGGCTCAGGCCGAGGGGGACTGGCGCGCCTCCGTCGAGGCTGTTTTGACAACGGAAAAAGTTCTGGAAAATGGTGCCGCGTTGCTCTGGAAGGCGCAAGACGCCTAGAGTTGATGCTCTAGAAAATGCCCCCCTTTTAGGGTGTGCCCACTAGGGCGACCTGTGAGAATTCATTCACCTGAACAAATTACCCCGAAGGACTTCACCATGAGCGCACACAACTTGTCTTCCCTGTCATCCGTCACCACCGGCCTGATCAACACCTATGGCAGCACCGCCAAAAACCTTGTCAATGCCTACCGCATGGGCAATGAGCGCGTGGCTGGCATCGTTGACCAACGTTGGGAAAGCGCTGTGATGAAGTCGTCCAAGAAACTGAGCGTCGAAGTGCGCAAAAACGCCCTGGCCGCCGAGAAAAAAATCTGCGGTTATTACGTCAAAGGCATCACGCTGTCCAGCGACGGCGCTGAGTTCGCCATCAGCCGCGCAGTGGCGCTCGCCGCCAAAGGCGTGGAACAAGTTGCTGCCAATGCCAGCGCTTTCGAGAAAGCCACCGGCAACAAAGCCCTGAACAAAATCGCCCTGGCTGCCGTGCCTGCCGCTGTGGCGGTGAGCAAAGTCGCAGAGAAAATCGAAGCGCGTTCCACCCAGCTGGTCAAAACCGCTCAAGGCGCGAAGGGCGTTAAAGTGGCCGCAACGGTGTCAGCTGTGAAACGCCGCACCCGCAAAGCTGCTTGATTCTGCTGCGCTGAGTCTGGCTGTCACACCCTGGAAACCTCTTGACCGGGCAACCGGCAAGAGGTTTTTTTGCGCCCTGCGTTTTCTCGATCAGGGCTTGGCTGCGACGGAAATCCAGCGCCATTCCATCCGGTTGTCGGCCCGGTGCACAGCCGTGACGTTGCTGCGCATGGCCCAGGGAATGCCGTTGCGGTGCATCGGAATGTGGTTCACTTGCTCGTTGTGCTCCAGCAGCGCAGCCTTGATGAGTTGCTCGCGTTTGGCCGCGTCAGTTTCTTTGTAAGACGCCAGCGCCAGATCTTCGAGTTTTTGGTTTTTGTAGTTGCCCCAGTTGAAGTGGCCAACACCGCCCGGCCCGCGCTGGCGCAGCAGTGACGTGAGCTGCGGCTCAACGTCGGTGCTGGCGCCGGCCCAGCCGAAAAGGTAGAGCGAGGTGTCGAGTTTCTCCGTCTTGCCGTAAAAAAGCGGCACCGGCATCAGGTTGGCGCGAATCTTCACACCGATCTGCGCCCACATGGTGGCCAGGCTGGTGCAAATCGCCGCTGCTGCCGGGCTGGAGTTCGGGCAATCCAGCGTCACCTCAAACCCTTGCGGGTAACCGGCCTCGGCCATCAAGGCGCGGGCCTTGGCCAGGTCAAACGGCAGGCGTTTCTCCACCTCCGGGTCGTTGAACGAGGCTCGGGGCGAATGCGTGATGGAGCCGGTGGGGTAGGCCTGCCCGTTGAGCACGCCGTTGCGCATGGTTTCGATGTCCATCGCGTGGTACAGCGCGCGGCGCACGCGCACATCTTTGAACGGGTTTTTTCCTTTGACGCTGCTGTAAAGCAACTCGTCGCGGTTTTGGTCCATGCCAATGTGCGCGCTGGTGTTGCCCACGTTGTCGAGCACTTTGGTGGCCGGCGTGCTGCGAAAACGCGGCAAATCTTGCAGCGACGGGTCGTAAATGAAATCAATTTCGCCCGACATCAAAGCCGCCGTGCGGGTGGCGTCATTGCCAATCGGCGTAAACACCACTTCCTGCACGTTGCCGTCAAACTGGCCCCACCAGTTGGCGTTTCGTTTGAACACGGTTTTGCTGTCGGGCTGGCGCGAGACCAGGCTGTAGGGCCCCGTGCCATTGGCGTTGAAGAGTGTGAACTTGACCTCTTTGGCTTTGAAGTCCGGCGTGGTGGCCGCGTTGTTCTTCTCGGACCAGGCTTTGCTCATCATGAAGATCTGCGTGGTGTGGACCAGGAAGATCGGGTTGAACTGCTGCAGTGTGAACTCCACCGTCAAGTCGTCCACCTTGCGCGGCTCGCCCATCGGCAGTGCGAAAGTGCGCTGGTTGGCCGTGGGCTGCTGCGCGCGTTTCACCGAGAACACCACGTCATCCGCCGTGAATGGCGTGCCGTCGTGGAACTTCACGCCAGGGCGCAACTTGAAGCGCCACAACAACGGGTTGACCATCGTCCACTCGGTCGCCAGGCAAGGGATGATGTTGAGGTCTTTGTCGCGCGTCACCAGGCTTTCGTACATCTGCGCGTTCACATAGTTGGTGAAGGCGATCACTTCGGAGTGCGGGTCGGTCGTCAAAATGTCGGCGCGCGCGGCCCAGCGCAGGGTTTGGGATTGGGCGGGCGATGCCAGCCACGCCATCTGCACGACGATCACCAGCAGTGCGGCTGCAGGTTTGAATAGGTTCATGGCGCTGTCCCTCTTGTTGATTGGTATGCGCCATCATCGCGAGGATGGCTCGGGCTTGTCAACAAGGTTTCCACCGCCCTTGCCGTTGCTGCCGACGCCTGTTTGAAGCGAAACCAATGCCAAGCACCTCGCAAAGGCAATTTTGAAATGCTATCCTATTTATAGCTACATATTTAGGTTTTACGTGACTTGGAGGCCAATTTTTCACACATTTTCATTAAAATCGGCCTATTCATTTAAAATGTTAATACCCATATCAACATTTTCAATGACTAGCAAACAAACGCTGATCGTTCAGAAACACCCGCTCACAGCGCCACAGCCGCCGCGTTGGCCTTGCCGATTTCATTGCCGCCCTGCGCCGCGCCACTTTGCGGCACGATTTCGCCCTCGCGCGCCATGGCCTCGTTCAGGCGGGCGGCCAGGCGCTCTGGCGTGGTCTCATCGATGCCGAGCCAGACGCCTTGGGTGAGTGTGATGTTCGCCGCTTCGAAGGTGCCGGCGCCTGCGCACAAGATGGCGCGGCTGGGCGCGTCGCGCGAGGCCATCACCAGCGCCGCAGGCACCACGGCTTCGGGCGCCAGGGTTTTGAGCACGGCTGCGGTCATCAGTTCTTCGGTCATGCGGGTGGCCGCCGTGGGCGCGAGGCAGTTGACGCGGATGTCGTTCTTCGCGCCTTCAATCGAGAGCGTTTGCATCAAACCCACCAGCGCCATCTTGGCCGCGCTGTAATTGCTCTGGCCGAAGTTGCCATACAGGCCAGAGCTGGAAGTGGTCAAGATGATGCGCCCATATTTCTGCGCGTTCATGATCGGCCACACCGCTTTGCAGCAATGCACGGCGCCCATCAGGTGCACGTCCATCACCAGGCGGAAATCAGCCATCTCCATCTTGGCGAAACTCTTGTCGCGCAAGATGCCAGCGTTGTTGACAACGATGTCGACCCGGCCCCAGGCGTCCATCGCCGCTTGCACCATGGCCTGCACGGCGTCAAAGTCTGTGACTGACGCGCAGTTGGCCATCGCCTCGCCGCCCGCCGCCTTGATTTCATCCACCACGCTCTGCGCCGCGCTCGCCGAAGCACCTGTGCCGTCCCGCGCGCCGCCCAGGTCGTTCACCACCACCTTGGCTCCGCGTTTGGCCAACGCCAACGCATGCAAGCGCCCCAGGCCGTTGCCGGCGCCGGTGACGATGGCGACTTGGCCTTTGAAATCGATGCTCATTGTTTCCTTTTGGTTGCTGTTGATGCGGCCCAAGGGCCTAAAACAATCCGGTCACGCGGCCCGCGTCGTCCACGTCGATGCGCTCCGCAGTCGGCACTTTGGGCAACCCCGGCATGGTCATCACATCGCCGCAAACCATCACCACAAACTCAGCGCCCGCCGCCAAGCGCACTTCGCGGATCTGCATACTGTGCCCAGACGGCGCGCCGCGCAACTTAGCGTCGGTTGAAAACGAATACTGCGTTTTCGCGATGCACACCGGGAAGTGGCCGTAGCCGCTTTGTTGCAGCTTTTCGATTTGCGCCTTCACCTTGTCGTTCGCCGTGACTTCCGATGCGCCATAAATTTTGGTGGCGATGGTGGTGACCTTGTTCCACAGCGACATGTCGTCGTCATAGACAAACTTGAACTGGCTTGGCTGCTGGCACAGCTTCACCACCGCTTCGGCCAAGTCAGTCGCACCTTTGCCGCCTTGGGCCCAGTGGCGCGCCAGGATCACTTCGACGCCGAATTTGGCCGCGCTGGCCCGCAGCAAATCAATCTCAGCGGCCGTGTCTTCAGTGCGGTTGTTGATGGCCACCACACACGGCAGGCCGTAATGCTCCCGCACATTGCGGATGTGGCGCTCCAGGTTCACCAGGCCCTGGCGCAGCGCTTCAATGTTCTCCACGCCGCAGTCTTTCACCTCGATGCCGCCGTGGTATTTGAGCGCGCGCACCGTGGCCACCAGCACCACCGCATCGGGCCGCAAGCCGGATTTGCGG
>JANOYE010000259.1:0-17244 GCA_031428695.1 Rhodoferax sp.
GAACGACAGTTTGCCCAGGTATTCTGGTTCGAACCGCCCTACTTTCAGCTCGATGGCGACCAGGCAGTTCAGGCCCCGGTGGAAGAAGAGCAAGTCCAGCGCAAAGTCGCGTGCACCGACTTGAACGGGGAATTCAGAGCCGACAAAGCTGAAATCACGACCGAGCTCGATCAGAAAGTTTTTGAGTTTGGCCAGCAAGCCTTGGTGCAAGTCGAATTCGCTGTGATCTTCCGGCAGCCCGAGGAATTCCAACATGTAGACGTCTTTGAACGCGCCAATTGCGCCGGGGCGCATTTGTGTCACCAGCGGTGAGACTTTTGGTGGGTTCAACACCGTGCGCTCGAAAAGTGCGCTTTTTAGCTGGCGCTCCAGCTCGCGTTTGCCCCACTTTTCTTGCGCCGCCATCCGCAGATAAAACTCGCGTTCTTCCGGTCGTTTGCTTTGGCTGAGGATGATGAGGTTATGCGTCCATGGCAATTGTGTCACCAGCGGTGACACTTTTACGTCGTCACGGTAGGTCTCATAGAACTGCCTCATCCGAAAGAGGTTTCGCCGGGTGAACCCCTGTGCGTTGGGTTGAATTTTGGCAATGTGCCGCGCCAATTGTTCGACCACACCATCACCCCATTCGGCAGCGGCAATCCGCTGGCTGATTCGCTCGCCAATGTGCCAGTACAGATCGATCAATGTGGTGTTGACGGCTTGGAAGGCCCGCTGACGTGCGGCGGTGATCAGTTGAACAATCTCGTCAAAACCAGCGGCCTGCGATGAAGCAGGTGTTGCGCCTGGTTTTGATTTGGTCAGCTTGCTCACAACGCCTTCCCCAACCGCCCCACCCCCTCCACAATCTTAGAAACATCCGCCGTCGCAAACGACAACCGCAACGTAGCCCGATCCGCATTCGTCGCATAAAACGGCGCACCCGGCACAAACGCCACCAGCTTCTCAATCGCCCGTTTGGCAAATTCGGCCGCATCGGCGCCCGGCGCCGTCAGGCGTGTCCAGAAAAACATGCCGCCTTGCGGCTGGCTGAAGGCAATCGCACCGCCCAGGTCCTTGCGCAGGCAATCGGCCATGGTCTGGGCACGTTCGGCATAGGTTTTGCGCACCACGTCCAGCGCGGTGTCCATGCGTTTCAGGCCGAGGTATTGCGCGGCGATGGCCTGGCTCAGGTTGCTGGTGTGGGCGTCGCTGAACTGTTTGCACATCACGGCGTTGGCCAGCAGGCTGGGCTGCGCGATCATCCAGCCGACGCGCAGGCCGGGGCTCAAGACTTTGCTGAAAGACCCGCAGTACACCAGCCACTCACGGCTGCCGGGCACGACTTGGCTCAGGCTCATCATGCTGGGCGGTGGTGGGGTCTTGCCAAAGTACAACTCGCTGTAGGGGTCGTCTTCGACCACCAGCACCTGGTATTTCACCGCCAGCTCAAGCACACGTTTGCGCCGCGCCAGGCTGAGCAAGGCGCCGCTGGGGTTGCCGAAGCTGGGGATGAGGTAGATGAACCTCGGTTTGTGCTCGATGATGAGTTGCTCCAGCACATCGACCTTCACACCGTCGGCGTCTATCGGCGCGCTGACCACATCCGCGCCGTAGAGGCGAAAACACTGGATGGTGGCGAGGAAGGTAGGGCCTTCCATGATGACTTTGTCACCGGGGTTGATCATGGTTTTGCCGATCAAGTCCAGCGCCTGCTGGCTGCCGGTGGTGCAGATGATTTCTTCGGGTTTGGCCGTGATGCCTTTGCTCGCCATGTGGGTGCTCAAGGCTTCACGCAGTGGGTTCCAGCCCTCTGTCGCGCCATATTGCAGCACTTGGCCGGCAGCGGGGCCGTTCAAGACCTGATTCGTCGCCTCGCGGATGCCGTCCATGTCAAACATCGCCGGGTCTGGAAAGCCGCCGGCGAAGCTGATGATGCCGGGTTTGCCCAAGAGCTTGAAGAGCTCGCGGATGGCGGAGGTTTCGACATTTTGTAGTCGATCTGCGAGGCGAAGTGGGGTCGATTGGGTCATGATTTTTAAAAATATGGCCCAAAAAAGGGCTCTGTGAAGAGCCCTTATTGTGAGTCAGTTTGTCTGGCAACCGGCCATGCAAAACTCCAACTTACCGTGTCAGCAGCCTGCCCTCACGCGTGACGCGGGCCAGCTCAACAAACTGGCTGCCGTGGTGGTTGGTGGGCGAATAAGTCACCTTGTAGCCGCCCAGGTCATAGGTGCCCAAGGTGTTGAGCGATTCCAGCACGGACTTGGCAGTAACTGGGGCTTTGGCTTTGCGAATGCCTTCCACCAAAATTTTGGCGGCGAGGCAAGCCTCAAGGTGGGTGGTGTTCATGGGCACTTTGCTGCCCGCTGTTTCCATGGCTTTGGCGCATTCACGCACGACTGGGATTTGCGCCGTGGGGTTGGGCACCACCTGGGAGATCGACACGCCCGCGCCTGCCTCGCCGACCGCTTTGACGAATTGGTCCGCGCCAATGAACGAGATGCTGGAGGTCGGCACCATGCGCCCACGCGCGGCCAAGTCTTTTTGAACAGCGGCCAAGGCACCCGAGAGCACGGTGTTGAGAATCACCTCGGGTTGTTGCGCCAACAGGCCATCGACGTCGGCGGCAGTGATGACGGCATTGCGCTTGAGCGAATAGGCTTTGGGCTCCAGGTTGACTTTTTTCAGGTATGCGGCGACAACTTCCAGGTTTTGCTTGCCGACCTCGTCGTCATAGTGCATCACGGTGACTTTTTTGAAGCCCAGGCTGGTCCAAAAGTTAAGGATTTTCTCCATCTCCTCGCCATAAGACGCGCGTGCCGTGAACAACGTGGGCTTGTTGACCCGCACCGGGTTGGCGCCGGAGAACGGCGCAAAGAAGGCGACTTCTTTGGCCTCAGCTTGCGGCATGGCGTCCAGGCTTAAGGTGGCCGAGGCGTAACCAAACAGAGCCACCAGGTTTTTGTTCTGAATCAGGGTTTTGGTGTTTTCACCGGCCAACTTGCGGTCGTTTTTGTCGTCCAGCGTGACCAGCTCAATCTGGCGACCCTGAACGCCGCCGGAGGCATTGACGGAATCAATGTAGGCCTTGGCGCCGTCCCGGATGTCAATACCGAATTTGGCATTGCCACCCGTGAGCGGGCCCGACTGGCCAATCACCCATTTGTCTTGCGCCAAGGCAGTTGCGCTTGCGCCCAGCAGGGCCACAAGAACCAAGGCGGTTTTAAAGGGTGTGTCGAACGAAAATTCAGTAAAAGCGGGCATGTCCGGCTCCTTTGCGGTCTTTCAACGGAACCGCAATTTTCGCCGATTTGTATCCAAATTACTTACGAAAGTAAAATTTATGCCAAAACTTAGACCAAATGAGATGCCTCACCCCACAGTTTGACCCAAACGGGCCACTCAGTCTGCGTAAATGCCGGCTTTCTTGATCACCGGGCCCCATCGGGCGATTTCCGACTCGAGGTAGGTTTTGAGCGCAACCGGGGTCATTTTCTCGACCGGAACGATGTCTGCGTTGAGGTCGGCCAGGCGTTGTTTGACCATCGGGTCGGCCATCGCGGCGCGCAAGGCCACGCCGATTTTCTCCAGCACTGGCGCGGGCGTGCCTTTGGGCAAGTACATGCCGTGCCAAACTTTCACTTCAAAACCCTTCAAGCCCTGCTCGTCCAGTGTGGGCACGTTGGGCAAGGCGGCGAGCCGGTTCAGCGTGGTCACGCCAAACACTTTGACGCGGCCATCTTTGATGATCGGCACCGTGGTGGTGGTTTGATCGCACAACAAATCGACCTGGCTGCCCAAAAGCGCGTTCATCGCCGGGCCAGTGCCGCTGAACGGCACCGTGGTGAGGTCGGTGCCGATGGCCGACATGAACAAAAGCCCGCACAGGTGGGAGACCGCGCCCAGGCCGGCGTTGGCGAGCGAGACTTTGTCTTTGTTGGCTTTGACATAAGCCAGCAGCTCGGTGTAATTGTTGGCCGGAAAGTCTTTGCGGGCCAGCAGCGTCATGGGCACATCGACGACTTGGCCGATGTATTCGAAGTCTTTGAGCGGGTCAAACTGAAGTTTTTTGTACAACGCAGGCGCGGTGGACATGCCCATGTGGTGCAAAAAGATGGTGTGGCCCGTAGCGGGCGCGCGTGCGGCTTTGGTGGCGCCAATGGTGCCACCTGCGCCCACAGCGTTCTCCACCACCACAGTGCCGCCGAGCGATTTGCCCATGGGCACAGCCATCATGCGCGCCAGGATGTCGGTTGGGCCGCCCGCGGCGAAGGGGATCATCAAAGCGATGGTTTTGTCGCCCGGGTAGGCGGCTTGCGCTGTGGCTTGTGTCGGGCCAAAGCCGGCAACGACGGCCACCGCCACTGAAAACAAGGCCGAGAGTTTTTTAAAGTTGAATGAGGTCATGGAGGTTCCTGGAAATAGACGGCGTGATCATGCCGCAATGACGCCATTTTGCCATTGGCGAATTCCCTTGCCCACAGTGTTGGGGAGCAAGGGTTTCCAGCAATCGGCACGTCAGCTCAGGTGGCCAAGCGGAAGTGGCGGCACCGGGCCGAGCAGGCGCGTGAGTTCGGCAATGTAGGAGATGCTCCACAGCCGCTCCAGCGCCAGATCCATTTCGGCCTCGTTCGCCGCGCCGCTGTAGGCCGCCAGGCGTTTGGCCTTGGCCGTGATCTCCGCCCGCGTGAGGGTGTTGCCGGGGTCGCCTTTGGGCTCGTCAACACGGCCTTGCAAGCTGCGGCCATCGGTGGTGGTGACGGTGACTTTGCCGATCCAGCGGCGCGGGTAAGCGGCGTCCACCTCGGCGTCGAGCACCATGCTGACTTTGTTACAAAGCGCGATGGTGTCTGCGTCATTGAAATGTTGGTCAAATTCGGAGAGCCCGGCGTAGCCAAAACGCGCGGCCAGCGCCAGCGTGGTGCCCATGGAGAACTTGCTTTGGTGCACGGTCACGGGGTTGACCACCGGCCCGAGCACGTCGATGGCGCCCTGGTGCACGTGGGTGACCACTTTGGCGATATCCGCAGCCTTGAGTTTGTGGGTGGTGACGACCTGCAACAGCGCGTCTGCCGCCGGGTGGGTGTGGCGGCAGCAGGCGTGGTATTTGAACGAGGTTTCAATGGTGGCCCAACGGGTGGCCTGGCCGTTGGCGCAAAGGCCGTCGGTGAGTTTGGCCGGGTCGGCGTCGCTCGACATGCCCGCTGCCAGCCCTTGCGCGCCTTCAAAAATTTGCGCGGCGCCGGTGAAACCGTCCAACGCGAGTTGCGCTGACATCAGCCCGGCGGCGGCGGCATGCGCGGTGTGCAGTTGTTTTGAATCGGCCCCCGTGCGCAAAAACTCCCACAAGCCGGCCGATTGCGAGCCGGCCGAGCCCAGCGCGTGTTGCATATGTTCGGCGCTGAGCCCGAGCAGATTGCCCGCCGTCGCGGCCGCCGCCAGCGTGCCCGCCGTGCCCGTGGTGTGAAAAACTTTGTAGTGCGAGCGGCCCAAAAACTCACCCGCGCGGATGCCTACTTCATAACCCGCCACCGCCGCTGTCAACAGCCGTTTGCCGCTCAGTCCGAGTGATTGCGTGAGCGCCAGCGCCACTGGGAAGACCACGGCGGCCGGGTGGAACACCGAGCCGTTGTGAACGTCGTCTTGCTCCGCAAAATGCGAGGCGGCGGCGTTGACCATGGCGGCGAAATACGGGCTGGTTTGCACCCGGCTGACGAGTTGCTCCGAGGTGCCGCGCGCGCCTACGCTGCTCGTGGCCGTGCCTACGCTCAACGGCCCCATCTGCGCCGCGAACCGGGCCATCGACTCGACGGGCCGCGCGCCTTTGCCGGCCAGGCAGGAACCGAACCAGTCCACCAGCAGGTCTTCGGTTTTGCGGACGACGTGTTCGGGGATGGCTTCAAAACGCAGGTTGGCGGCAAAGCTGGCGAGTTGGGCGGAAGGGGTTTCGGTCATGCTGTCGGATTGAATGGTTTTGAGCGGGAATTGGCTGGAATCAGTGGATTTCAGTTACTATACTATTAATAGCATAACATGCATATTATTCGTGACTTAGAGGCTAATTTTCTATAAATTTCTCAAAAATCGGAGTTTTGGCGCCAATTGTTAATAACCATGTTAATTTCAGAATGACCGCGGCAACCCGAGCATATGCTCCGCCACGTAGGAGTAAATCAGGTTGGTGGAAATCGGCGCCACCTGGTAGAGGCGCGTTTCGCGGAACTTGCGCTCGACATCGTATTCACAGGCGAAACCAAAGCCGCCGTGGGTTTGCAGGCACACATTGGCCGCTTCCCAGGAGGCTTTGGCAGCCAGGTATTTGGCCATGTTGGCCTCGGCGCCGCAGGGCTGTTTGGCGTCAAACAATGCGCAGGCCTTGAAGCGCATGAGGTTGGCGGCTTCGGTTTCGATGTAGGCGTCGGCAATGGGGAACTGCACGCCCTGGTTTTGCCCGGTGGGGCGGCCAAACACCACACGTTCGCTGGCGTACCGCCGCGCTTTGTCGATGAACCAATAGGCGTCGCCGATACATTCCGCCGCGATCAGTGTGCGTTCGGCGTTCAGGCCGTCCAGGATGTATTTGAAGCCCTGCCCCTCCTGGCCGATCAGGTTTTCGGCGGGGATTTCCAGGTTGTCAAAAAAAACTTCATTCGTTTCGTGGTTCACCATGTTGGCAATCTGGCGGATGGTCATGCCCTTGCCGCCTCGTTCCGGCAGCGCGTCTTTCAAGTCAACGATGAAAATCGACATGCCTTCGGATTTCTTTTTCACTTCAGCCAGCGGCGTGGTGCGGGCCAGAAGAATCATCAAATCTGAATGCTGAATGCGTGAGATCCACACCTTTTGGCCGTTGACCACATAACGGTCGCCCTTTTTCACGGCCAGGGTTTTGAGCTGCGTGGTGTCGGTGCCGGTGGTCGGCTCGGTGACGGCCATCGACTGCAATCGCAGCTCGCCCGTGGCGATTTTGGGCAGGTAAAACTTCTTTTGCTCAACCGAACCATGGCGAAGCAAGGTGCCCATGTTGTACATCTGGCCGTGGCAGGAGCCGGCATTGCCACCTGAAAAATTGATTTCCTCCATGATCACTGAGGCTTCTGCCAGGCCTAAACCCGAGCCGCCGAATTCGGAAGGGATCAACGCCGCCAACCAGCCGGCTTTGGTGAGGGCGTCAACAAAGGTTTCCGGGTAGCCACGCGCGTGGTCGACCTGCTGCCAATAGGCGGAATCGAAGCTGGCGCACAGGGCGCGCAGGGCATCGCGCATGTCTTGGTGCGCGTCGGGGGTGGGAATCTGGGTTTTCATGGTCTTGAACTTTAACCGCAAGAAGCCTGTCAGTTCTGGGGATGGCCACTTCCACCCAATGCAACAATCGCCTGATGAAGAAGGAACAGATCGAGGCGTTTTTCGCCATCTTGAAACGTGCCAACCCAATGCCGGTGACCGAGCTGGAATACACCTCGGTGTTTGAGCTGCTCACAGCCGTCTTGCTCTCCGCCCAGGCCACCGATGTCTCGGTGAACAAAGCCACGCGCCGGTTATTCCTGGTTGCCAACACACCACAAAAAATGCTGGCGCTCGGGGTAGACGGCATTGAAAGCCACATCAAGACGATTGGCCTCTTCCACAGCAAAGCCAAACACCTGATGCAAACCTGCCAGAGGCTGGTGGCGCACCACGGTGGGCAGGTGCCGCGTGACCGCGAAGCCTTGCAAGCCCTGCCCGGTGTGGGCCGAAAAACTGCCAACGTGGTGCTCAACTCGGCCTTTGGTGAGCCGACGCTGGCGGTGGACACGCACATCTTTCGCATCGGCAACCGCACTGGCCTGGCGCCTGGAAAGACTCCGCTGGAAGTCGAACTCAAACTGTTACAACGCGTCCCCAATGAATATTTGGTCGATGCCCACCACTGGCTTATCCTGCACGGGCGCTACGTGTGCCAGGCGCGCAAGCCGCTTTGCGGACAGTGCGCGGTGTCCGCACAGTGCGGGTTCGGCAGAAAATCCGCAATGCAATAATTCTTGCAACCAACAAGAGGCCCTTCGACTCATGAGTTTGTTTGACACCCGCACCGTATTTTTGCTGTGCGGCGCTATGGGCGGTTTGATGGCGCTGGTGTTGTATTCGCTCAAGCGAAATTACCCGCCCTCCATCAAGGGCCTGGCTGAGTGGTCGGCCGCGCTCATGATGATGTTTTTGGCGGGGCTTTTGACGGCCTTGCGCGGCCTGGCGCCTGATCTCCTGGCAATTTCCACCTCAAACGTCGTGTTCTTTTTCGGCATGTATTGGGGCTACGTCGGCACCCAGCGATTTTTTGGTCACACGCCGCGGCATATGCCGTGGCTGGTCACCATCGCTGTCATCGTTTGTTTTCACCTTTGGTTTACCTACGGTTATGAGTCGCTGTTGATGCGCCTGACGCTGGTCAACCTGATGGGCGCGGTCTTCATGGGTGTGCAGGCTATGTTGATCCGAAAAAATGGGCCCATGAGTTTTGCCAAAGGGCTGGCCTTTGGCTCGCTGGCAAGCGCTGCAGCGCTGCAGCTCCTGCGGGTTGGGCTGGCGTGGACGCAATCGTTGGACAACAACATCATGGGGTCGTCGCCCATCCACCAGGTCTACGCGATGGGGTTCGCGGTCTCAATCCTGCTTTATTCAATTGGCCTGATTCTGATGGCCACTGACATGTTGCGCGCCGAGCTGGAGTTGCTGGCCACGCGTGACTCACTCACCGACGCGCTGACGCGACGCCACTGGAACACCTTGTGCGAGAGTGAGCTGGAGCGCTGCAAGCGCACCGGTCGCAGCATGGCGATCCTGGCGCTTGATC
Source organism: Rhodoferax sp. (assembly GCA_031428695.1). Taxonomy (GTDB): domain Bacteria; phylum Pseudomonadota; class Gammaproteobacteria; order Burkholderiales; family Burkholderiaceae_C; genus JANYCG01. The sequence continues at coordinate 8,813 of JANOYE010000259.1, forward strand.
TTGACCATTTCAAGGCCGTCAACGACACACATGGCCACCAGGCCGGGGACAAAGTGCTGGTGGACTTTGTCACGCGCATCAACGCCGTCTTGCGCCAAATCGACCGGCTCGGCAGGTTCGGCGGCGAGGAGTTCGTTTTGTTGCTGCCCGAAACATCACTGGAGCAGGCGCTGGGCGTTGCTGAACGAATACGCTCGGATTTGGCCAATGCAACTGTCACTCCCTCTTGCACCGTGAGCATTGGTGTGACCACCAACACGGAGCCGGGCGACACCGTCGAGTCCATGACTGCCCGCGCCGACGCCGCCATGTACCGCGCCAAAGAAGGTGGCCGAAACCGGGTTGAAACAGGTTGAAGGGCGGAAACTGGCTGCGCGAGGAGCCTTGTTCATTTCCCAATCATTCGTGAGGTAAGGCACTGACGACCCAGACGGATGATTTCGCAACAGAGTCAGGTCTGCGTTTCCAGGCGCCCCACGGTGGTGTCTGTCAGCTCCCCGACATCGACCATGCGGTCACGCCCCAGGTGTTTGGCGTGGTAGAGCCCTTTGTCCGACAGGCGAATCCATTCTTCCACGCTGGTGATGTCGCTTGAAAGCTGGATCAAGCCGTAGCTGGCAGTGACGATGGTCTCGTCGACCAGCGGGTTGACGCGCATGTCGCGGCGCAGACGGTCGATGACCTCGAGCGCGGCGCTAATTTGGGTGTTGGGCAGCAAGATGCCAAACTCCTCGCCACCATACCGCCCGCTCACGTCGGTCGCACGCAACACGCGCCGAAAGGAAGCGGCCAGGCGGCGAATGGCTTCGTCACCCGCGGCATGCCCGTAGCTGTCGTTGAGCCGCTTGAAGTTGTCCAGGTCAGCGAGCACCAGCACTGCCGGTTCGCCATGGCGCTGGAAGCGCGCAAATTCTGTCCGCACCTGCTGCTCCCAATGCATGCGATTGAAAAGGCCCGAGAGCCCGTCGTGCTGGCTGATGCGCTCCAGCTCATAACGCTTCTTATTGAGGGCTTTGATGGCAAAGAACGCCACGTAACCCACAGCCACCGGCTGAAACACCAGCAGCGGCACGGAAAACAATATCGTCATGGTGGAGCTGTCGGGCGCCCATCGAAATCCGTAGATCAGCACGCCCAAACCAGCGCCCAACCCCTGGCCGAACAGGCCGCGAAACAACAAGCGCCAGCCGCCGCCAGCCACCGTGTTCATGCCGGTCATCACCACTGCGATGATGCACGGCAGCAGGTTGAATTCCATCGGCACCATCCAGATGCCGACAAGAAACTGGTCGACCAGCAGGCTCACACGCTCGACATCGCGCGGGTTGTTCGAGCGCTTGGCCAGATGCCACGCCAGGTGGGGCCACAAGACGCAGTACACCACCGGCCCAATCCAGACCCAGATCGAGGCATCTTTTTGCAGCATGACGCCGGTAAACATGATCAGGGCGCCGGCCAGCCCCCCTGAGCGCGCGAAATAACTGCGCCGCGCAAAACCCATTCGCGATTCGCGCAAAGCGTCCGGAATCACGGCACTCGTGTCAGACATCGGCATGGCAGGCGTTTACCAGTGGGTTTAAGAGGTCGCGATTGACATCTAAATTTACAAGCACGAATCAGTCTAGCAGGCCTCTGCCAAAAATGCTGAGTTACTTTGGCGTAGGCGAAGTCGACGGTAATTAGTCACAAAATTCGCGCCACCATTTGCACCTTTTGCACCCTTTGCCGGGCGATGCTGGCGTTGACCGAGGCGGGCAAGCTCACACCGGCAACGTAACAAAACGTTTGCCGACGGTGTGAATCGCCAAGCGGTTGTCAAACACTGAAGTGAGCGCCCGGTGCGTGGCGGCATCACCGGCCGCGCCCGCATGGGTGACCCGCCCGTCTTTGAGCACCACCATGTGGTCGGCCTGCAAGGCGATGCTTATTTCATGCAACACACTGACCACGGTCTTGCCCGCATCGGTCAACTGGCGCACGGTGGCCAGCCAGTCGGCCTGATGCGGCGCGTCCAAGTTGGCCAGCGGCTCATCCATCAAATAAACCTCGGCCTCGGTGGCCAAAGCCCGCGCCAGCAGGACACGCTGGCGCTCACCGCCCGACAACGTGCCCAACGCGCGGGCACGCCAGGGCAGGGCTTGGGTCGCAATCAGCGCCCTCTCGCAGGCGGCCTCATCCTCCGCGCTGGGCGAAGCCAACCAGCGTTGGTGCGGCAACCGGCCAAGCATCACGACGTCTTGCACACTCAAGTCGTCGCCGCCCGGCTCGTGTTGCCCGAGCCACGAGAGCACCCGGGCACGTTGCCGCGCATTTAAAGCAGACAGTGGCTGGCCCAACAGCGCCACCTCGCCTTTAAATGGCAACAGGCCCGCCAGCACCTTGAGCAGGGTGGATTTGCCCGCGCCGTTGGGGCCAACCACACTGGTCCAGCGGCCGGCAGGCAACGCCAGATCGATGCCGTGCAGCACTTCCACGGAGGCCAGCCTGGCCGACACGCACCGGGCCGACAAAGCCGACAAACCTGGCACAGACCGCGCAATGACCGTCATGGCATCAAGGCGCCCGGCCTGCGCCGGTGCATCAACCAAAGCAAATAACTGCCGCCCAACACCGCTGTCATTACCCCCACTGGCAGCTCCTGTGGCGCGATGAGCCAACGCGCCAGAATGTCGGCCGCCATCAGCAACACACCGCCCATCAAGGCGCTTAAAACCAACAAGTGGTTGTGGGTCGATTTGACAACAGCTCGCACCAGGTGAGGCGCTGCCAGACCGACAAACGCGATCAGCCCGGTCTGCGCTACCGCCGTGCCCGTAGCCAACGCCAGCACACCCACCAGCGCCGCACGCATCGGCGCCAGCACCAGGCCGAGGCTTTGCGCCGTGGCCTCGCCGAGCGCCAAGCCGTCCAACACGCGGCTCAAGGCCCAGGCCAGCGCCAGGCACGGGAACAACACCGCCAGCAGCACCGCGCAGGCGCTCCAGCCGATGAAGCCCGTGCTGCCCAGTGCGAAGGCCTGCATGCTTTGCAGAATAGCCGGTGCGGCCAGCGCCACCAGGTCTTTCACAGCGCCCAACACCACGCCCACAATCACCCCCGCAAGCAACAAACGCAAGGTGTGTTGCACCCCTTGCGCCAGCAGCAGTGTCAGCAACACCCCGGCCACGGCGCCCAGAAAACCGGCGCCGGTCAAGCCAACTTGCAACGGCCAAGTGCTTGAAAGTGCGCCGCTGGCCACCTCCGCACTGCCAAAAAGCGCCAGCATCAACGCCACGCCCAATGCGGCGCCACTGGCGCTGCCAAGCAAGAACGGGTCGGCCAAGGGGTTGCGAAAAAGCCCTTGTGCCACTGCGCCTGCCAGCCCCAAAAGCGCGCCCGTCGCCCAGGCGCCCAGTGTTCGCGGCAGCCGAATGTCCCAAACGATTTGCCAGGCCGCCGCATCGAGCCTTGATTGCCACACTGCCTCCAGGCCAGTGCTGCCGACCAACAGGCCCAACGCCAAGAGCGCCAGCGCCGCCAGCAGCAACGCCACCGCCCACAGCAGCGCCCGGTGTTTCAGGGGGCTTTCTCTTGCAGGCATTGGGCGATCAACTGCGCGGCCTCGCCCATGCGCGGGCCGGGGCGCACCAGCACATCGGCCTGAAGGGCGGTGAGTCGGCAGATTCGTTTCTCGCGGATCGCGCGGATCTGGGCCCAGCCGGGGCGTTGCGCCATGCCCGAGGCGTTTTGCGCGCTGGCAATGATGACGTCAGGGTTGGCCCGCACGACAAACTCTGGGTTGAGTTTGGGAAACACGCCCATCGCGGCCGGCACGATGTTTTGAACGCCCATGCGCTGCAATGTTTCTCCAATGAACGACGATTCGCCAGCCCCATGGGGCGCGTTGCTGACGGCAACAAACACCCGAGCCTTGCGCGCAGCTGGCGGCAACGCCTGCGCTTGTGTGTCAATGGTGGCATCAATTTCCTGCAATAACCGCGGGGCGTTTTTCGCCTGCAGCAGCAGGCCGATTTTTTCAATGGCGCTGCGCATTTCAGCGTGGGTTTTTGGCTCCAGCGCCACCACCTTGAGGCCCAACGCTTCGAGCCGCAGAGCGGCACGTGACGAGCCTGCGAGCAGCACCACGTCAGGCTTTTGCGCAACCACAGCTTCAATGCTGGGATCGAGCCCACCGCCCAATTGCGGCAGTTTTTTCAACTCGTCAGGAAAGTTGGAGTAGCGGTCTACCCCCACCAGCCTGGCGCACTGCCCCAAAGCGCACACGGTTTCAGACAACGATGGCAACAGGCTGACGATGCGTTGCGGCGCGCGCTCAAACCGCACCACGACACCGCGGTCGTCAATGAACTCAACAGCGCTCGCAGAAGCCGCCAAAGCACACGCTGAAATGCTCCCGAAGAGTGTTTTATAAGCTACATAGTTTATAGCATTAAACGAACATTTTACGAGACTTACAGCCCGATTAGCCATAAGTCTTGGCCCACCCAACCATGATCGAATGCAACTGGGCCACACCATCTGTCAAGGCGGCGGGGCCGGGTTGCAAAATGTCGGCCGATTTGATCTCAAACAGTTGCTTGTTTTTGACTGCGTTCACGGCGTCCCAGCCAGCACGAACCGCCACCTTTTCAGGGCGGAACTTCTTGCCGCACCAGCTGCCAATGATGATGTCGGGGTTGCGCCGCACGATCTCCATGCCATCGGCAATGATGCGGTTTTTGCCCAACGACTCGGTGGAGAGTTCTGCAAAACAGTCGTCGCCACCCGCAATGCCGACCAACTCCGACACCCAGCGGATGGCGCTTATGTGCGGCTCGTCCCACTCTTCAAAATACACCCGGGGCCGGTGCGGGAACTTTGCCGCCGCCTCGGCAATGGCGTCGAGCTGCCCGGCCATCTGTCCGATGAGCGCCTGCCCGCGCGCACCCTGCCCGACCATGGCGGCCACCTGCATCATCATCGACAGTATCTCGGCCACGCTGCGCTGGTTGAAGATGGTGACCTGCACGCCCGCGCGAATCAGCTGGGAGGCGATGTCCGCCTGCAAGTCTGAAAATCCGAACACGCAGTCAGGCTTGAGCGCGAGGATCTTGTCGATCTTCGCGCTCAAAAACGCGCTCACACGCGGCTTCTCGGCCCGCGCCCGTTTGGGCCGCACGGTGTAACCCGAGATGCCCACAATGCGGCGCTCTTCGCCTAAAAGGTAGAGCCATTCCGTGGTTTCTTCGGTCAAGCAAACGATGCGCTCGGGGCCGTGCGCAAACTGCTGCCAAGGGTGATTTCGGGGGTCCAACATGTCGTCAGTCTGCCATGGCAAGCGACAGCGGTTCAGGCCCGCGCTAGCGCGGCTGCCAGGTCAAGCCGACAAACACGCCCAATGCAGGCTGGTTGTAGCCGAACACAGATTCATATTTGGCGTCGAGCAGGTTGTCGATGCGGCCCAACAACTTGACTTCTGGCGACAGCTTGTAGGCAGCGGTGAGATCAACCACCGAATACGCGTCCAGCGTTTTGCCGCCGTCCGGGCGTTCGCCCACGTAACGCAGTTTCGCGCCCAGGCCCCAACTGCCGATGTCGTGCTCCACACCCACATTGGCCAACGTCTGCGCGCGCCGGTCCAGGCGTTTGTTGGCCAGTTGGTCAATCGGATTTTGGGCGGTCAGGCCGGCTGTCAAACGAGTGTCGCCCCATTTGCGCTGCAAGCTGAGTTCTGCGCCGTCGTTGCGCGCCTGGTTGATGTTGATGCGGTTGAAAAACGGGTCGTTTCCAATCAGATCGACGAAGCGGTTGCTGAACAAGACCAGCCGGGCTTCCAGGTTGTCGGCCACATACTGAAGCGCAATTTCCGACGAGTCCACCTTTTCAGGCCGCAATTTGGCATTGCCGCCAAACGGAAAATAGAGGTCGTTGAATGTCGGCGCGTTGAAGCCGGTGGAGGCCTGTGCGCTGAGGCGCCAAGCGTCGGCCAAACGAAACCCATAACCGACCAGCCAGGTGGACGCGCTGCCGAAATCGCTGTATTTGTCTTGCCGCAGATTGAGTTGAATCTGATGCCGGTCGAACTCGCCGAGGTAACCGACGCGAGCCGAGTTTTGGCGGCGCGAACTGTTGGTGTAAACCGTATCGCTCTGGATTTTCTGGTCGGTGGATTCAAGCCCGGCCGTCAAGTTCTGGCCTGGCGCCAATTGCCAGCGCAGGCCGGCTGACGCCCCTTCGCCTTGCGAATTGACGAAGAACGGAAAGGCCGTGACGTCGGCGTTCAGCCGGTCGGATTGGCTGGCAAGCGCAACATCAAGCTCCAGCGAGGTGCCAAGTTTGAACAGCCCTGTCAGCGCCGCGCCCTGCAAGCGAAATCGGGACTCGTCTTTCTGCGCCGCTGGCCCGAACTGGCTGTCGTATGAAGTCACTCCGCTGGTTTCACGCGCCGCCAGGCCGATCTTGCCGACAGCGATGTCTTGCGACACGCCAAAAGACCACGACTGGCGTGCATAGCCGTCGGTATCCGGGTTGGTGCCCGGGCGTTTGGTCTGGTTGATGGCGTTGAAGCCGCCGTCTTTGAGGTCGCTGCCGGTGAACGACAGCCGCGTGCCACTGCCGAGCTTCACACCGGCACCTACATCAAGCCGCGAAAAATCGCGCGAACCGGCTTGCACGGTCACGCTGCCATACGGACGGTCTGCCGCTTCACGCGTGAAAATCTGGATCACGCCGCCCAAGGCGGAGCTGCCATAAAGACTCGACACGTTGCCGCGGACAACTTCAATGCGCTCGATATTCGCCAGCGACATGTGCTCCAGCGCGGCCGTATTGAAGTTCAGATTGTTCACGGGCACGCCATCCACCAACACCAGCGTGTGCCGCGACTCCGCCCCCCGAATGAAGGCGCTGGCCACCGTGCCGTTGCCGCCGTTTTGCGCCCACTCGACGCCCGTGACGTTTTTGAGCAGGCCAGGAAGATCGGCCGCTTGGGCGCGGTCGATATCGGAGCGCGTCAGTACGGTTGTGGCCTGCAGCGCATCTTGCGTCCGCTGTTCAAGCCGGCTGGCCGTGACCACGGTTTCCTTGAGCTGGTTTTGCGCCGCAACCGAAGCCGGAAGCGACACGGCGAAGGCGCAGGCAATGGCGAAGGGCAAAGCCCCGAACTGATGCAAACGGCGGGAGTGAACCCGATGGGAAGACACAGAAGTTTTCATGAGAATTGACGTTGACAAACAACCCTCGCCGTCGTCCCCGACAGCGCTTGGGTAAATTTGGATGGCGTTTTTTGACGACGCGCATCCACCGTGTTGGCCGGTATCCGGGCTGACGGCGCAACTCCCGTCGCCTTCCCGGGCGCGTGTTCGGAAACGCCCAGTGGCTGAGTGACGAGAGTTGGGGTTTTGTTTGACTCAAAACCCCGTCCGTTTGACCGTTGCGGGGGCAGCGCAGGCTGGCGATTTGCCACGTGGGGCTTCGCTCCTGCTTCCCGTTGAACTGCGGCATGTGAACCACACCGCGAGCACCAACGCCTTGATTCTAGAGGCTTTTCTGGTCGCAAACCCTACAATGCTCGCTCTATGCCGAACAAGGTCCAAATCGAACAAATCGCCGAACGCGTGGAGCGTTTGCTGGTTCGTTATGAAGAGCTGCAGCGCACCAACACCCTGTTGGCGGCGCAAGTTGAAAGCCTGACGCAGGAGCGCGATTCCTTCAAATCGCGTCTGGGCGCCGCCCGCGCCCGCGTGGACACACTGCTTGAGCGCTTGCCACAGCCGAACGGCAACGGCAATGGCAATCACAAGGCAACGCCATGAAGCAGCTCGAAGTGCAGATCATGGGGCAAAGTTACCTGCTGGGCGCGCCCGATGGCGGGGAATCGAGCCTGCTCGAGGCGGTAGAGCGTGTGGATACGGCCATGTGCAAGATCCGCGATGCCGGCAAAGTGCGCGCACGCGAGCGCATTGCGGTGCTGGCGGCTTTGAACCTGGCGTTTGAGTTGTCTGACCGCGCCAGCGCCCCGGCGGCAGCCGATGCCGCGTTGGCGTCGCCCAAAACGTCAGCCGCTCCGCATGACGCGGGTGACCCCCTGGGTGCTGGCGACAACGACCTCCTCCTCGTCTCCCTGCTGGAGCGCCTCGACAGCGCCTTGGGCGACGACGGTCGATTGATTTGAAACGCCTGTCTAAAACGCCGATTTAAGGCGCCATCTTTTCGCCGCCAATCGGGCCTAGAATCGTCCTGTCTGCGGTTCCATCGGGCTTTATATTTCTGCAACCAATGATCGAAAGATCTCGGGCTTGGAACATCACTGAAAAGGCGTGAACGTCTCGCGTCAGACGGTCCCAACATTCAGTTGACCTCGCCCACCTGAACCGTGGTTCAGGATGCCGGCCCGGTGGCCCACCGCAGACACTTTTTCCGGGTCTCAAAACAGGGCGATAACCGCGTTGCAA
>JANOYE010000260.1:0-4079 GCA_031428695.1 Rhodoferax sp.
ATCAGGTCGGTATGACATGCACCAGCTCAAAGAAGCCATGCTGTTGCTGATCGCCAATGATGCACCGTTGGGGCCCGAGTGGCTGGACCACGCCTTAGGCGGCGAGTGGGCAGGGCACCGCGAGTGCCACATTGGCGGCGACTTTCTCCTGGCCTACAAAGTCGATGACGCTCACGCGCCCGGCTTGGTAGTCTTTGTGCGCGCGGGCTCCCATGCTGATCTGTTTGAGTAAATCAGCTGCGGGTCGATTGTCCTTTTGTTGAGTCTACCCATGGAAAAACGACGTTCACTCCAGTTGCGTGATCCACGAGCGCTCACCGCCCCTGAGTTTCAGCGTCTGGCCCAGGTGCCGCCAGAGGCCCAGTGGTTCGCCAACCTGGGCAGCGTGCAGACCCGGCGTGCCTACGAAAGTGACATTCGCGCTTTCATGGCCTTTGTCGGGATTGCGCAGCCGCAGGAGTTCCGAGCCGTGACGCGTGGCCACGTCCTGGCCTGGCGCGCCGATCTGGAAAAACAGGCCTTGGCCGGATCCACCATCCGGCGCAAGTTGGCGGCCTTGTCATCCCTGTACGACTATTTGTGTGATGCCAATGCAGTGACACACAACCCAGTCCGGGGGGTAAAACGTCCGAAGGTGGAGAGTTATGAAGGCAAAACACCGGCACTGGGTGATGCCCAAGCGCGGAAGTTGCTGGACGCGCCGCCGGACGACACCTTGAAAGGCAAGCGGGATCGGGCGATCTTGTCGGTGTTGCTTTACCACGCGTTGCGCCGGGAAGAACTGAGCACACTGCGGGTCAAAGACCTCAAGCAGACGCGCCGGGGTGTTCCTCACATACTTGTCCACGGCAAAGGCGGCAAACTGCGTTATCTCCCTGCGCACCCGGACACGCTGCGCCTGGCGGACGACTACCTTCGGCAGGCCGGCCACGCCAAGGATCTGGCCGGACCCTTGTTCCGGCCCGTGCGCAATCCACGGGCGGGCCATACCGCCACGGCGTTGTCGCCGGGCGGGGTGTATTCGGAAGTGGTGGTTCGTTACATGCGCCAGGTCGGCATCGGCGGCGACAACCTGGGCCCGCATGCGTTGCGAGCCACTGCGGCAACCAACGCCTTGGAAAACCACGCTGACCTGTCGCAGGTGCAGGAATGGCTGGGGCATGCCAGCATCGGTACGACCAAAGTCTACGACCGACGGCGGATGAAACCCGGGGACTCGCCGACGTTTCGAGTGAACTACCAGGCGCGCCTTGGCTGACCAGGGCGGAAACCTAAACCCATTTCGCGCTGTTGGCTTGCCAGGTTGCCGTGGCTGTCGAGCCGCTGTTGGCGACTTGCGTGGCGGGCCAGAGCAGGTGATCCAGCAAAGCCACAACTTCGGCGAGTGGCGCGGTGGCCAGTTGGTTTTTGTTCACGAAGGCTTGCCATTGGCGCAATTTCGCCGTATCTGCACCAAACTGCCGGGTCAAGGCCACGGGGCGCGTCAATGGCAAACGGGTAGAGCGGCGGGCAAAGGTGGCGGCAATGGCGCGGGCCAGGATGGCCCCATCGAGTTCGGTGCGGCGGGCGATGATGGCCAGATCGTAAAAATCTTTCATGCGACTGTTGGCCAGGCCCAGCGTTGCCATGGCGTGGTACTTTTCAGCGATCACGGTGTAGACGGGGTACACCCGCAATGTCGGTGCCGCAAAATCGTTCAGGAGCGCGGGCAAAGTCGCTGTCTGTGGTCCGGGGGTGACTGCATCGCCAAAACCCACGTCGACCTGCAAGGCGCAACGGGCCGAGCTGATGTGTGCCACCAGCTGGATGCGGGTGCCGCCATAGGCGTTATCCTCACGGATCGCCAGCGCGAGAACGGAATCGGCATCAAACACTATGCCGTCGTTAGCCTCAATCGCGGCGATGTCACGGAAGACCGAAACCAAGTGCTCAGCGTCGTCTTGGCCGAATCCAAGCAAGTCAGCGTCTCGTGTGGGTCGGTGCGGCTCGTCGTACCAGAGTGCAAACAACAGCGCCCCTTTGAGCAGAAAGCGATCCGCATGGGCAGACGTGGCGATGCGGTACAGCAAGCGCTCCAAAGCAAACCGGTTCAACAGCAGGCTGTAGTCGTCGCCCCGCTGTTTGGCCAGGTTCAGCAGGCGGGCCAATACCGAAGCCGAGCGGTTTGCCGTCATGCGACCATGGCCTCCAGGTAGGGCTGCATGACACGCGCCACGCGGTTGATCTTTGCAAAGTGCTGCAGTTCGTCCAGGGTCAGTTTGCGTGATCGCCAACCGTCCTTGAGCGCCTCCAAGGCCACGTCCAGGCCGATTTTGTGGCGAAACTTGAAGCAGTCGGTGACGGTCTTGGCCACACTGTAGACCCGGATGGGTGTGCCGCCCTCCCTGAACGTTTGGATGCCGTCGCTGTATGCAGCACCCCGCAGGCGGGCAACACGTACCGGCGGATAGTCCATCAAAGGCGTTTGGGTGCCTTCCGGCAGGCCGATCCATACTTCATGGGGCAGTTGGGTTCCAATCTCATGAAACTGCAGGGCTGACAGCAGGCAGACGACGGCTTTGGGGACGCGCTGACAAACTTCGATCAGGGTTTGGTGTTCGGTGGGCTCAGTGTCGGGCAGGCTGTACAGACCACGGGCCACACGTTGCAGTTGGCCGGTCTGGTGCAGACGGATCAGCAGTTGTGGCGACCAGCCATGGACGCGCACATCTGCAGCACGCAGCACGCGTTGGCGGCGGGCGAGGGCGAGAATGCGGGTGGTTTGGGTCATTGAGGCGAAGTTTAATATATGCGCTACTTATATGCAAGTGGTGCGATATTCATGATTTTGCTGCGCCGGCAAAGATTTCATTGCGCGAATTTTTTGCGTCAGAACTATTGCGTTTAGGGAGGTTTTTAGGTCCTCGTCGGAGGGAGTTTCTGGGGCCCACCAAACAACACATAGCCCTCAATTTTTGTAGGGAAGGCAGGGAGCCTTGAGTAGGCGTCGCTAAAGAATTCTGAGGGGCGCTACAAAAAGGCAGCCGCGGAAACCCCAAATCTCTGGCCCAGCGCCTTTGCTTGCCGCGCGTTGATGGTGCGGCGTCCATTCAGGATGGCGCTGACCACAGATTGCCCGCCAATTTCCGCGGCCAAATCGGATTGCTTCAATCCATGTTGTTCGACCAGGAACCGCAGAACTTCGTGGGCAGGCGCTTCAGCCAGCGGGTGATGGTCGTCTTCGTAGGCCTCGACAAATTGACCGACCACATCCAACAAGCCCGCCAACGCATGGTCTTCGTCATCGCCAACGACATCGATCAAGCCATTCATGAATTGGACGACCCGCTTGAACTCCCGCGCGTTGGTGATGGCGCCAATTTTCACGGGCAAAGTTTGCTGGAACGCCTTCCACTTGGACGCGATGACAGCGGTGTCAACGGCGAGTGCAGTCATAGTTGCTTGCTCCTGTAGGATTGACTCCAGTGGTCGTATTCGGCATGGGTGAACACTTCCCGGATATAAAGTTTTTGCCGGTCATAGTGAATGGCGCCAATCACCCGGAAATTGTTGCCGCCCACATCGAACACCACAAAAGGAGGGACGTAGTCGGCCGAGCGGAAACTGTTCTTGATCTCCTGAAAACTCTCAAAGCGGGACGTCTTCATCAACCGGTACCATGCCTCCAGAGGAACCCTGGCCCCTGGATGTTTGAGCCAGAACGCCGCCAGCGCGTGGTTAGAGATGACATGCATGAAAGGCGATTATAGCAGTTTGCTATAAATCGTAGTGGAGCCTCGAACACCCGTCTCAGCTTCACAGGCCAACAAATCTAAGCCGACTCAATCAGGCGTGCCACGTCGGCGCGGCATTCGGAGCATCTCCCGACGAGCAGCAGATCGCCCGACCTGACGACAGCCGTGAAGTTGGTGATCGTGACGGCATGGCTACAGCGGGAGCACCAGACATTGGAGAGGAGACTTTTCTTCACATCCGGCGCAAGATCTTCCCATAACTTGGCAGCTGGGCCTGTGAAACTGGCGGACGGTGCAATGCTCATTGGCGCAATTTTAAAGCGGCAGTTTTGGCGGGGACACTGA
>JANOYE010000261.1:0-3200 GCA_031428695.1 Rhodoferax sp.
GCGCGTTGCACAGGTGGCCATACTCGCCGCCCGTGTGCCAACTGTAGAAGCTGTGAAATCGAATCATGTACTGCGCCTCCAGTGGCAAATGCGCTTTGACCAGGTGGTACAGGTACTCGTCATGGCCCCAGCTCATGTGCATGTTCTCCAGGCCGCAATTTGGCGCGTAAACGCCGTGTTGGGTCTGCAGCTGCGGGTTCTGCATGTCGGGGTTGGCGGCGAAGAACTCGCTGTAAACGATCTTGGGCGAATAGGCGCAGCCGGTGGGGAAGGTGTCGCCCACCACGGCCCACTGCGGCTCGCCAAACAGGCACAACACCTTGCCCAGGTCGTGGATAAAACCTGTCAGCACCATCCAGTCAGGCTGGCCGTCGGCACGCATGGCCTCTGCCGTTTGCAGCAGGTGGTCGATCTGCGGCAGAGCGATGTCGGGGTCGCTGTCGTCCACCAGGGTGTTGAGGTAATCGAGCGCTTCCCACGGCGTCATCTTTTGCCGCTTGAACGATAGGAATTCGGCCTTCTTGGCCTTCACAAAATCGTGCGTCTGGTGGGTGTGGTTCAGGCGGTAGAACTCGCGCACACGGTCGAAGGTTTCGGTGGCTTGGGGGGCGGCGTAGTTGCGGAAGGCGGCTTTTTCGAGGGTTTCGGCCATAACTTGTCCAATGTCAAATCGCTAGGCAAAAGCGTCAGCGCAAACGTGTCAATTTCGGGCCTGGTTTGCGAGCTTGGTAGTTGACGCCCGGCAAACCCTCGTAATCGCCATCTTGTGTCCAGAAGGTGGCCTCGAATTCTTGCGCAATGCTGTACATGATGGCGTCGGCCATGGCGAGTTTGTGTTTTTGCGCGACGGTGGATGCGGCGATGGCGCGCTCGTCTGTCAAATCGACGACTTGGGCGCGGCGCATGACGTCCAGATGTTCATCACGCAAGGCAGGTGAAGCAGCTCGGCTGAGGCATCGGTGGACTTCAAGAATGGCAACCGTTGGAACGACCAAATGGGTCAATTCAGCCACCACGGGGCGGTAGATTTCCCCCGCGCGTGAGCCTAGAAAAAACTCGATCCAGGCGGACGAATCCAGAACATTCATTTGGCCAGCTTCGCTCTGGCCTCAGGCCTCAGCGGTCGATTGGAGGATTGGTTTGCAGAGAGCTTGTCAGAGTAGCCAAAATCACGATCCGGCTCTTTTGGGATCGTCGTGTCCATGTTGCCCAAGTGCCGCAGACTTCCAAAATAAGCGCTGATCGGTTTCTCCGCCTCCATGCGTGTCCCCGTCGCGTCGTGGATGAACTTGATTTTGGTTCCGGTCGAGATACCCAGACGTTCGCGCAGCGCCACTGGCAGGGTGATCTGGCCCTTGCTGGTGACGGTGGCGGCGAGTTCGAGCATCGGCTCGGGCGCGATTCCATGAGTAGTTACGCGTGAAGTTAAGCGTGTAGTTAAGCGTGTAGTTTTGGCAGATTTGGGTTTCATGACGGCAGACATCGCGTCTCCTTTCAATTTGTTGAGATAAGGATAGCCTAAAAGTAAGGAAAAATCAAGAATCTTACTTCTCGTGACTCTCCGCTTTGCGCTTTATCCTCAGGAACTGCAATGCTCGCCCCGGCGAAACGGCCATGTTTAAATCCCGTTTTGCGCAGAATCACCAAAAACGGAGCGCCCATGCCAAGTTTTGAAGATCAATTTGTCAACGTCGGCACCGTCCGCACCCGGTATTGGCAGGCCGGGTCAAGCGGCTCGGTGGTCGTGCTGGTGCACGGCATCGGCTGCTCGGTGCTGGAGTGGCGCAGCAACATCGCTGAGCTGGCCCGCCACCACCGCGTTTATGCGCTTGACCTCGTCGGCTACGGGCTCAGTGACAAACCCGCCGACGCCGGTTATTCGCTGCGCGAGATCGCCCAACACATCATCGGCTTCATGGACGCGCTGGGCTTGGCGCGCGCGCACCTGGCCGGCAACTCGCTGGGTGGGCGTTTGGCGCTGGAATGCGCGCGTTTCGCGCCCGCGCGGGTGGCGTCGATGGCGCTGGTGGACCCGGCAGGTGTTGGCAGCGAAACCCACATCAACTTCCGCCTGGCCACGGTGCCGGTGTTGGGCGACCTGCTGGCGCGGCCCAGCCGTTTTGGGTTGGGGTTGACGTGGCGCGCCGCGTTTTTTGACCCGTCCCTGGCCACGCCCGAGCTGATCGACGAAAAGCTGCGTTTTGCCAGCCAACCTGGCGCGCAGGCCGCCTTCATGAAAACCGTGCGCGCTTTTGTCGGATTTGGCGGTTTCAAAATGGACCAGGTCAACGCCCTGCAAGCCGATATGCCGAAGATGCAGATGCCCGCCGTGGTGATGTGGGGCCGCGAGGACCATCTGCTGCCCGTCAAACAGGCGGAAATCCTGCGTGGCCTGTTGCCGCACGTGCAGGTGATCGTTTACGAGCGCTGCGGCCACATGCCACAGGTGGAATGCGCGCAGCAATTCAACCAGGACGCGCTGGTGTTTTGGGCGAAGGTGGATGCGGACGGCGGCAGTTGACGCGGTTAAAGATTGCCATTATACCCAAATTGGGTATGCATTTCGATGTAAATGCCCATTCGCGCGAAATACAAAGGACTGTTGGCTTTAAAGTCACGTGAAATGGACGTTGTTAGCTATATAAAACATAGCAAAATTTGGCAATCCAGTCTCTGACATTCGTCTCAAATCCCGCTGGCGAAGCGCCGCTAACGAACGCGCAGGCCGGGCATGGCACCTTCAGTGGGCTCCAGCACGTAAATGCCGGGGTTGGCCTTTTCATCGCCGTGGCTGGCGGCCAGCACCATGCCTTCGGAGACGCCAAACTTCATCTTGCGCGGCGCCAGGTTGGCGACCATCACGGTGTGTTTGCCAATGAGGTCTTGCGGCTTGTAAGCGGAGGCGATGCCGCTGAAGACGTTTCTGGTTTTGCCTTCACCTACGTCGAGCGTGAGGCGCAAGAGTTTGGTCGAGCCTTCAACCGCTTCGCAATTGACGATTTTGGCGATGCGCAGGTCGATCTTGGCGAAGTCGTCGATGGTGATGGTGGGGGCGATTTCTTCGCCGCCCGGCAAATCAGTTGCTATTGTTTCAGGAGCTGGTTGCGCTTGTTCTGCGAGACTTGGGGCATCAAAAAGTGCATCGAGTTGCTCTGTGGTGACGCGTTGCATGAGGTGCTGATACGGCTGAATCGCTGAAA
>JANOYE010000262.1:0-7692 GCA_031428695.1 Rhodoferax sp.
GAAGCGTTGGGTTTGTCGACGGCTGAGGTGGAGTCGCTCATCACCGTCCCGATGGAGGCAGATTTGCTCAACGGCGTGCCGTGGCTGCGCTCCATCGAATCCGAATCGATCACTGGGTTGTCGTCCATCGAAATGTTTTTCGCGCCGGGCACCGACCTCTTGAAGGCGCGTCAGATGGTGCAGGAGCGGCTGGTGCAGGCGCATGCGTTGCCAAACGTGTCCACGCCGCCGATTCTGCTGCAGCCCGTCTCATCTGCCAGCCGCATCCTGAACATCGGTTTAAGCTCCAAAACCGTCTCGCTTATTGACATGTCAGTGCAAGCGCGCTGGAACATCGTGCCGCGCCTGGTCGGTGTGCCGGGGGTGGCCAACGTGTCGGTGTGGGGGCTGCGCAACCGCCAGTTGCAGGTGCTGGTGGATCCTGCCCGTTTGCACAGCAAAGGCATTACGCTGGAGCAAATCGTCAAAACTGCGGGTGAATCGGTTTGGGCATCACCACTCACATTTTTGAATTCCTCCACGCCCGGCTCGGGCGGGTTTATCGACACCCCGAACCAGCGGCTCGGCGTGCGGCATATCTCGCCTACAGTGTCGGCGGAAAGTTTCGCCAAGGTGCCGGTGTTTGGCACGACGACCTCGCTGGGCGACGTGACCAACGTGGTGGAAGACAGCCAGCCCTTGATTGGCGACGCGCTTTTGAAAGACGGCCCGGGGCTGATGTTGGTGGTGGAGAAATTCCCCGGCGCCAACACAATTGATGTGACTCGCGGCGTGGAAAAGGCGCTCGGCGAGTTGCAGCAGGGCATGAAGGGCATTGAGGTTGACACGTCAATCTACCGGCCGGCCAGCTTCATTGAGCGGGCAGAGAAGAATTTGGCCATGGCCATAACCATTGCCTACGTGTTGTTGGTGGCGGCACTGTTCCTTCTCATGGGCAACTGGCGCGCGGCACTCGTCGCGGCTCTGGCCGTGCCGCTGTCACTCTTCGCCGCCGGTTTGGTGCTCCACATGCGGGGAATCAACGTCAACATGATGGTAGTGGCGGGCTTGTTGCTGGCCGTGGTGGTGGTGGTGGACGACGCCATCCACGACGTGGGCAACATTCTGCGGCGTGCACGCTCGGCTGCGCCTGGCGCCACCAGCGCGCCCACCGTGGGCCTGATCATTTCGGCAGTGATGGAGGTGCGCAGGCCAATGCTGTTTGCCACCCTCATCATCGTGCTTGTTGCCGTGCCGGTCTTCTTCATGCAGGGCGCGTCGGCCGCGTTTTTTGAACCGTTGGCGTGGTCTTACATCTTGGCGGTCGCCGCTTCGATGCTGGTCGCCTTGACTGCCACACCGGCTCTGGCGGTGGTTCTAATGGGTGGCGCTGCGGTGGCCGACAACCAAGGCGCGGGTGTGATGCACCGGCTTCAGGGCGCCTTCGAGCGGTTTACAAGCGGCGCCGGGAAGTCTGCGTTGGCGGCGATTGTGGTGGCGGTTGTCGCCGCACCGGTGGCCTACTTGGCTTGGACGCAAATGGAGCGCTCACTGGTGCCGAGCTTCAAGGAAACCGACGTGCTGATCGAGTGGACCGGCGCAACCGGCACCTCCTTGACCGCCATGAACCGTTCAACCTCCGCTTTGATCAAGGAATTGCGCACCATCAAAGGCGTTCGCAACGCGGCCGCGCATGTCGGCAGGGCCGTGCTCTCTGACGATGCCACCGATGTCAATTCCGCCGAGGTTTGGGTCAACATCGATCCGGCGGCGGACTATGACGACACCATGGACGCCATCCGCGAAGCCATCACCCAGTACCCCGGCATTTCGGGCGAGCTCACCACGTTCCTGTCGAAGAAACTCAGGGGCGCGATAACGGGCGAAGATGAGCAGATCACGGTGCGCGTTTATGGCCACGACCTCGCCATCATCCGCTCCAAGGCTGAAGAAATCCGAGGCGTTTTGTCGAAGGTTGAAGGCATCCAGAATGCACGCACGGAAGTCCCGGAAGACAAGACCACCATTGAAGTCAAGGTCGATCTAGAGAAAGCCAGGGCCTTCGGACTCAAGCCCGGCGACGTGCGCCGCGCCGCGTCCTCCATGGTGGCTGGCATCACCGTCGGTGCGCTTTTTGAAGATCAAAAAGTGTTTGATGTGGTGGTTTGGGGCGTGCCTGAAGTGCGGGCCAATCTCGCCAGCATCCGAGACATGTTGATTGATGTCGAAACTCCCAAGGGAACGCAGGTGCGGCTGGCCGATGTGGCCGATGTGCGCACCGTCTCTACCCCCGGCGTGATCCGTCGGCATGGCGTCTCGCGTCGCGTTGACATCACTGCCGATGTGAATGAAGATTTTGACCTGGGCGCTGTGTCGCGCGAAGCGGCGCGGAGAATCAAGGAAGTCAATTTCCCGTTTGAATACCACGCCCAGGTTCTGGGCGAGCATTTTTCGCGCCGGGCCACCCTCAAGTCCTTGGGCAGTTACGCGGCCGGTGCCGCACTCGTCTCTTTCCTGGTGCTTCAGGCGGCGCTGGGTAGCTGGCGGCTGGCGTTGTTGTCTGTATTGAGCTTGCCGCTCACTGTGTTGGGATGCCTCGTAGCGGTGGCCATCGGGGGTGGTGAGTTCACGCTGGGTTCGCTGCTGGGCATTGCTGGCGCCATGGCGCTGTCGGCCCGCAATGGCATCTTGTTGGTGCGGCATTTTCATCATCTCGAATTCGTGGAGCGAGAACCTTTTGGCGAGGCGCTGGTTGCCCGAGGGGTTCGCGAACGCTTCATGCCAATTGCAGCCAGCGCGGTGACTCTGTTGGTGTTCTTCCTGCCCTTTGTGGTGATGGGCAACACGGCAGGCCTTGAAATCGCCCATCCCCTGGCGGTGGCGGCACTGGGCGGCATCCTGACCTCGACGCTGATCAGCTTGGTTTTGGTACCGGCTCTTTACCGTCGGTTTGGGGCTGGCGCTTCGTCATCAGCCACGCTAGACCTGACGCATGGTGAGCCTCCGAAGCCCGCTTCGGCGTGAGTGGCAGAGAAATTTGAGCTTGTGTTCATCCCCAACCCGTTCAGGAGAATATTCCATGAAACAGAAAATTCATCTAACCCAATGGCTAGGCGCAAGCGTCGTGTCGGCCTGTCTGCTTTTGACTTCAGGGCTCGCCGCAGGTGCTGGCGACGCCGCGCCCTCTGGCAAGAAAGACCGGCCCGCCAATGTTGAAACCATTGAAGGGTCGAAAGTCAAACGCGTCCGAGTGACAGAAAAGGCTGCCAAACGGCTTGACATACAGACTGCTGAAATGGGCAAGGAGGGCGCTGATGGGCTGTCTGCGCCTTATGCGGCCATCGTGTATGACATCTCCGGTGGAACCTGGGTTTACACGATGCCGGAGGCATTGACGTATGTGCGTCAAAGTGTGGTGGTGCAGGGCATCAAGGGGGACAAGGCGTTCTTGAAATCCGGCCCGGTGGCGGGTACCAAAGTTGTGACAGTGGGAGTCGCCGAGTTGTACGGCACTGAAAAAGGTGTCGGGCACTGAGTGCCGTTGACATTGCGGAAAATTGGCAGAAACAGGCAATAACACGAGGTGCTGGCACCTCGGGAGGATCAGGCCATGATGCGATGGATCGTCGAATCGAGCTTGCGTTTCCGCTTCGTCTTTGTGGCGATTGGCGTGGTGCTCGTGTATTTGGGGTCGCTGCGGTTCCAGCAGCTGCCGATTGACGTCTTCCCGGAATTCGCCCCCACCAAGGTAGAAATCCAAACCATTTGCCTTGGCCTGTCGCCGGCGGAAGTGGAGTCGCTGGTCACGGTACCGCTGGAGCAAGCGCTCAGCGGCATTCCCGGTATGGCGCATTTGCGCTCCAAGTCGGTGTCGGATCTGTCTTCGGTGGTCATGATTTTCAAACCCGGTGTGGACGAACTTCTGGCGCGTCAGCTCGTGACCGAGCGCGTCGCGATTGCCACGTCCACTCTGCCAACTTGGGCCGCGCCGCCGCACATGATGCCGCCCCTGTCGTCCACCAGCCGGGTGATGAAAATTGGCGTCACGTCCAAAGACAAATCGGTGATGGATCTTTCCATGCTGGCTTACTGGACGATCCGGGCGCGCCTGCTGGGTGTCCCGGGCGTGGCGAACATCGCCATTTGGGGTGAACAGTTGAAGATGCTGCAGGTGGTGGTCGATCCGGAAAAGCTGGCCGCATTGGGTGTGACGCTGGACGAAGTGCAAGAGGAAGTCTCGGACGCGCTGGATGTCGGGCTGCTGCGTTACTCGAATGGCGCGCACATCGGCACTGGCGGCTTCATCGACACGCCGAACCAACGCATGGAGGTGTTGCATACCTCGTCCGGCCAGACGCCGGAGACGCTGGCCCTTGTACCGATCAAAGTGCGCGATGGCAAGCCGTTGCTGCTTGGCGACGTGGCAAAAATCTTGTACGCCCCGCCTGACATGATCGGCGACGCCGTCATCAACGACGGGCCGGGCTTGATGCTGATTGTCGAGAAATTCCCGTGGGGCAACACGCTGGAGGTAACCCGTGGCGTGGAATCTGCGCTGGACGCCATGAAGCCGGGTCTGCCGGGAGTGGAAATTGACACCAAGATTTTCCGCCCAGCCACGTTCATCGAAGACTCCATCAATAACCTCTCCAACGCGCTGCTGCTGGGCTGTCTGTTGGTGATCGTGATCCTGGTGGCATTTCTTTATGACCTGCGCGCGGCGGTGATTGCCATCGTCGCGATCCCGCTGTCGCTGCTGGCCGGCGGCATGGTGATGTTCCTGGCGGGGGCCTCCGTCAACACCATGGTGCTGGCCGGGTTTGTGATCGCTTTGGGAGGTGTGGTGGACGACGCCATCATTGGCGTTGAAAACATCATGCGGCGCCTGCGCCAACACCGAAAAGAAGGCGGCAGCCAATCCACTGCGAGTGTGATCCTGGACGCCACGATGGAGGTGCGAACACCGATTCTCTACGCCACTTTGATCATCGTGTTGGCGGTCATGCCGGTGTTTTTCATGGAAGGGCTCTCGGGCGCGTTCTTCAAGCCCTTGGTCTCGGCTTACGTGTTGGCCATGTTGGCGTCGATGATCGTGGCCATCACCGTAACACCTGCGCTGAGCCTGATACTTTTGCGAAACGCGCCGCTCAGCGGGCGTGAATCGCCCTTGGTCAAATGGCTGGCGGCGCATTACGGAACACTTCTTGAGAAGACCACGCGCACACCCCGCCCCTGGTACGCGGCGGTGGCAGTGGTGACGCTGGCAGGCATCGCTTCATGGCCGCTCTTGGGGCACTCGTTGCTGCCGGACTTCAAAGAGCGCGACTTCCTGATGCACTGGGTGACTGAGCCCAGCACGTCCCACCCCGAAATGGTGCGCATCACCACCCGCGCCAGCAAGGAGCTGCGGGCCATTCCCGGCGTGCGAAATTTCGGTGCCCATATCGGGCAGGCTTTCCTGGCTGACGAGGTGTACGGCGTGTATTTCGGCGAGAACTGGATCAGCATCGATCCCAAGGTTGACTACGACACAGCAGTGGCGCAGGTCGGCGCGATGGTTGACGGGTACCCCGGCCTGTACCGCGATTTACAAACGTATTTGAAAGAACGCATCCGCGAAGTGCTGACCGGCGCTGGCGAAGCCATCGTCGTGCGCATCTACGGGCCAGACTTGCAGGTGTTGCGTGACAAAGCCGAAGAGGTGCGGCTGGTGATGGCGGAAGTGCCTGGCGTGGACGCCCTGCACAAAGAGCTGATGGTGGAAGTGCCGCAGGTTCAGGTGCGCGTGAAACTTGAAGAGGCGCAAAAGTATGGCTTGAAGCCGGGCGATGTGCGGCGCGCATCGGCGGCGATTGTGGCGGGCAATGAGGTGGGCGACATCTTTAACAGCGGGCGCACTTACGACGTGCATGTGTGGACCGACAAGGAGTCGCGCCATAGCCTGCATGCATTGCAACAGATGCTCATCAACACGCCGACGGGCAAGACCGTGCGCCTCTCCGAAGTGGCCGATGTGCGCGTGGCGCCCACGCCCAACAGCATCAGCCGAGAAGGCGGTTCACGCCGCATCGACGTGCATTCCAACGTGAAGGGCCGAGATCTGTCGTCTGTGGCTGAAGATGTTCAGGCGCGCATACAAAAAGTAGAGTTCCCAATTGGCTACCGCGCTGTGCTGCAGGGTGAATATGCTGAATTGAAGGCCGCGCGGGCGCGCATCACCTTGTATTCCCTGTTGGCGGTGGTGGCGATTTTCCTGTTGCTGCACCTGAGCTTGGGCCACTGGCGGCTGGCCACGATGACCTTCATCACGCTGCCATTTGCGCTGGTGGGCGGCGTGCTGGCGTCTTTTGCGGGCGGTGGCGTCATTTCGCTGGGGTCGCTGGTGGGGTTCCTCACCGTGCTGGGGATCGCCGCGCGCAACGGCATCATGATGATCAGCCACTTCCAGCATTTGGAGAGGCAGGAGGGCGAACCTTTTGGATTGGCCCTGGTTCTGCGTGGCGCGAAGGAGCGGCTGTCGCCGATTTTGATGACGACCGGCGCGACGGCGTTGGCGATTGTTCCCTTGGTGGTCTACGGCAACCTGCCGGGCCATGAAATCGAGTTTCCAATGGCGGTGGTCATTCTGGGCGGCCTCGTGACATCTACCTTGTTGAATCTTTTCATCGTGCCTGCGCTGTATTTGCGGTTCGGGCGGGGCGTGGTGCAGGCGGAGGACGCCGCTGCCGTGCCCCATTTGGCTGCAAGTCATGCCTAAGCGGCGATGTCGGAACTGATCAACCACCAAATCGAGAGAAAAAGATGAAACGAACAATATTGGGTGCCGTTCTCATTGGCCTGGTTGTGGGTTTAAGTGCCGCCAATGCACAGCAGAAGTTCGAAAAGGCCAAAGTCTATTTCGAGCAGAACCTGCTGGACAAGGACGTTGAAGTCAAATTCGAAGCCACAGGCGGAAACGCTGGTTTGGCTGCGATGAAAGTTGTGGCACCTGACGGTCGCACCGTGGTGGACTTCAAGTCGCCAGATTCCAAGTTTGGTATTCGCCATTTGGTATTGGAGTCGCCCGAACCCAAGAACGATGGCCAGATTCAAAAGGACTTTCCGGCTGGTGTCTACAAGTTCACCGGCACCCTTGTGGGCGGCGTCGCACTGCAGGGCGAGGCGACCTTGAGCCACAAATTGCCAACGCCGACATCTTTCATCCGCCCCAAACCCGATGAAAAAAATGTACCCATCAAGGGATTGAAAGCAAGTTGGGCTGCGGTGAAGGACTTGGCTGCAGTGGTGGTCATCATCGAACAAGAAAGCTTGGGGCAGGAAATCAAGGTCACGCTGCCCGGGAATGCGACCACATTTGCGGTGCCCGACGGATTTATGCAACCCGGTCTGGACTACAAGATATCGGTTGGAACCGTTTCAAGGGAAGGCAATGGCTCGTTTATTGAAACCGCCTTTTCCACGGCCGGAAAGAGCGTTGGCGCCGCCGGTTCAGCGGCAACTGCGTCTGGCGAAAAGGTGATTTCGCAAGACGAGGCCAAACTGATCGCAGTCAAAGCTGTCCCTGGCAAAGTTATTGATGTCGCGGTTGAAAAGAAGGGGGGTGTCAACCGTTACGTGGTCGAGGTCGCACCTGCCAAGGGCGGCAAAGAGCTTGACGTCGTGATTGACATGGCCAGCGGCAAAGTGCTGGGCATTGAGAAGTGACCCCCACCC
>JANOYE010000263.1:0-3516 GCA_031428695.1 Rhodoferax sp.
ATCGTGGTACTGACGGCCTTTGCTTTGGTGCTCGATGCGATTGTTGGCAGAATCGAGCGCCGCCTGATGAAATGGCAACCCAAACAGGGCGACACTCAAAAGCTTTAATCACAAATTTCCAGTGCACATGTCTGAATCTAACCTCACAGGCCACGTCAGTGTCGGCCAATTGCAATCGTTTCTTAGCGAGGCTATGGTGCGCTTGGGCTTGCCCGCAGAAGACGCCGCCATAGTCGGTCGTTTGATGGCAGAAGCGGAGGCGCAAGGTTCCGATGGCCACGGCGCTATCCGCTTGTTGCCCTATGCCAAACGCATCCATGCCGGTGGCGTGAATGTGCGACCAAAGATCAAAGTTGTTGAGGAACGAGCGGCCATGGCTTTGCTGGATGGCGACAACGGCATGGGCCACCTCGTGATGAAACGCGCGACCGAACTGGCCATCGAAAAAGCGCGCCAAAGCGGCATCGGTTGGGTTGGTGCACGCCACAGCAACCATGCCGGGCCAGCCTCGCTTTATGCGCGCATGCCGCTTGCGCATGACATGATCGGCCTGTACTTTGCTGTCGGCAATGCGAACCATTTACCACCTTGGGGCGGACTGGAAATGCTGCTCTCCACCAACCCGCTAGCGGTGGCGGTGCCGGCGCTGGAGGAGCCGCCCATCGTCTTGGACATGGCGACCACCGTGACGGCTTACGGCAAAGTCAAAGCCAAAGCGCAGCGCGGCGAAATGATGCCATTGGGCTGGATGATCGACCGTTTGGGCCAACCTCTGCTTGACCCTAAAAAGGCCTCAGAAGGCTTTTTGCTTCCGATTGGTGGCTACAAGGGTTACGGTCTGGCGCTCATAGTGGGCTTGCTGGCCGGTACCCTCAATGGCGCGGCGATGGGCCGCGAGGTGATTGATTTCAACGCCGACGCGACGAGCACGACCAACACTGGCCAGGCCGTTCTGGTGATCGACCTTGCCGCATTTGGAGACACCCAGGCCTTCAAGGCGCGTGTAGACAGCTTGGTGCGCGAGTTGCGCGAAAGCGAACGAATGCCCGAGGTAGACCGCATTTGGCTGCCCGGCGAGCAAAGCCACCAAAAACGAATAACCAGCGCGCGCGACGGCATGTTGCTTCCCGAAACATTGCTGGCGCAACTGAATGGCTTTGCGGCGGAAAATGGCATGCGAGCATTGACCATTGCCTGATCAACTTCATGGCAGCCTGGCTGCGCAACTCATCAATTTCACCTTCCTTTTTGCCGACTTTTAACCCCATGATCAATTTCAATCGACTCCGCGCTTTTACATTGGCTCCCGGTCTTTTGTTCGCCGCCACTTGTATGGCGCAAACGGGAAGCACCTACCCCAGCAAACCGATGCGCATGATCGTGCCCTTGGCAGCGGGCAGCGCGGTGGACAACGCCGCCCGAATCGTGGCCCAAAAAATGGGGCAAAACATGGGCCAGTCCATCGTCATTGAAAACCAGGCCGGCGCGGCTGGGCTGATCGGCGCTGCCGCCGTGGCCAAAGCAGCGCCCGATGGCTACACGATTGGTGGTTTCAATGACAGCATCATGACCATGCTGCCAAACCTGAACGCCAAAATGCCTTGGGACATTCTGAAGGATTTCGAGCCGGTTTCCTTGGTCGCGACAGTGGAGTGGGGCTTGGTCGTGGGTGCCGACGCCAAGGAGCGCAGCGCCGCCGACTTGTTGGCGGCTGCCCGCGCAGCCCCAGGCAAACTCAATTACGGATCAGGCGGCAACGGCAGCCCGCAACACATTGCCATGGCACTTTTCGCTTCGCAGGCGGGCGTGCAAATGACGCACGTTCCCTACAAAGGCGCCACGCAGGCGGCGATGGGTGTGGCCGGCAATGAAGTCCAAGCGGCTTTTCAAGGCATCGCCACGGTCAATTCCTTGGTCCGAGGCGGGAAACTCAAACTGGTGGGTGTCACAACGCCAAAACGCATGCCGCAGTTTCCAGAGGTGCCGACCGTGTCGGAGTCTGGTCTTGCCGGATTTGAATTCAACTCTTGGTTTGCCATCATGGCCCCAGCCGCAACGCCCAAAGCCATCGTGCACACCTTGCATGCCGAAGTCAGCAAGGCGCTGGCAGACTCTGAGGTGCGGGAGAAGCTGATCGGCCTCGGACTGACACCACGGGGCACGTCTCCAGAGGAGCTTGGGGTCGCGATGCGGGGTCAGCTGGCGCGGTATGGCGCGTTGATCAAGCAGGCGGGCATCACCACGGATTGAAAAACTGATTTGCCTGGCTGCGTTCGAACTGGCGCATTCACGCTTTGCAAATGATTGCTCGGACATTAGAATGGATTTCGACTGCACGAGGTTTTGTGCGGCCAACGAACAACCAAGGAGACAAACATGCGAATTCATAGATTTCTGGCCTTGACAGCCCTTGCGGGGCTGACTTGTGCCGTAAGCGCCCAGCAAGCTGCCCCGGCCGCTGCTGCCCCGCCACCCGGCTGGAAACAAGGCATGTCGGCAGAGCAGGCGAACTCGCCTCTGCACCCATTTGCGGGCCACGTCACGGGCAGACCCGCCAGCGAATTGCCAATGAACAAACTGAAGCTGCCCGACGGTTTCAAAATTGAGGTTTGGGCCGATGGCGTGCCCGACGCGCGCTCCCTCGCGCTGGGCGACAACGGCACCGTGTTTGTCAGCAACCGCGTGCAAACCAGCGTCTACGCCATTGTGAACAACGGCGGCAAGCGCGAAGTCAAAACCGTGTTCAAAGGCCTGAAGTCGCCCAATGGCATTGTGTTTGACAAAGGCTCGCTGTTCGTAGCCGAGCGCCATCGCATCACGCGGTTTGACGACATTGAAAACAAACTCGCCAACCCAGGCACCGGCACCGTGGTGATCGACAACCTGGATCCCAACAACCAGCCCGGCCACTTCTGGAAATATATGGCCATGGGCCCAGATGGCAAGTTGTATTTCAATATTGGCAATCCCCAGAACATTTCCATGCCGACGTACAACGAAGCTGCCATTTTGCGGGTCGATGCCAAGACCGGCAACATGGAGAACTTCGCCCAAGGCGTGCGCAACAGTGTAGGCATGGCCTTCCACCCGGTGACAGGCGATCTTTGGTTCACCGAGCACGCCCGTGATTGGATGGGCAATGATCTTCCCAACGATGAACTGAATGTGGCCAAGACCAAGGGCCAGCATTTCGGCTTCCCGTTTTGCCACCAGGGCGATGTGCCTGATCCGATTTTTGGCAAAAACCGTTCTTGCAGCGAGTTCACGCCGCCCGCGCTTAATTTGGGTGCTCACATGGCACCCGTGGGCATGAAGTTCTATACCGGCAATATGTTCCCCGCCGAGTACAAAAACAGCATGCTGATCGCCCAAAAGGGTTCCTGGAACCGCGAGATCAAACAAGGCTACAACCTGATCCGTGTGTCGCTCGACGAGAGTGGCAAACCGACTCGCCATACCTTCCTGGAAGGTTTCCTGGAAAATGATCGTGCTGACCCTCCAATGTGGGGCCGCCCG
>JANOYE010000264.1:0-9384 GCA_031428695.1 Rhodoferax sp.
CACATCGGCTCGCAGATCACCACCGAGGGGCCCTACCTCGACGCCGTAGACCGCATGATGGACTTGGTGCAGGCAATTGAAGGCGCGGGCATCCCCATTCACCACCTCGATTTCGGCGGCGGCCTGGGCATCAACTACAACAATGACCAACCCCCTGCCGCTGACGTGTTGTGGCGCAAGCTGTTGGCGAAACTCGACGCGCGCGGTTACGGCCAGCGGCTCTTGATGATCGAACCCGGCCGCTCGCTGGTGGGCAACGCAGGCGTGTGTGTCACTGAAACTTTGTACCTCAAACCTGGCGAGCAAAAGAATTTCTGCATCATCGACGCCGCCATGAACGACCTGCCGCGCCCGGCCATGTACCAGGCGTTCCACGAGATCGTGCCACTGGCCCCCCGCCCTGGTTCTGGCGCGGATTCAGCTGCTGTGCCAGAAACGGTTTGGGAAGTGGTCGGCCCCGTTTGCGAGAGCGGCGACTGGATCGGCCATGACCGCGCACTGCGCATTGAACAAGGCGACCTGCTGGCGGTGATGTCGGCCGGCGCCTACTGCATGGGCATGGCCAGCAACTACAACTCGCGCGGCCGCGCGCCGGAAGTTCTTGTCGATGGCAGCACGTCGCACGTGATTCGCACCCGGGAAACCATCGAAGACCAGATGCGAAACGAGCGAATGGTTTGAAATTAATTGCTACACTATTTATAGCAATAGAACGCCATAATCCGTGACTTACAGGCTTAAAAATCTAAAACTCAGGTCGAAAAGCCAGATTCAACCCCAATCATACCCAATTTGGGTATTTTGATCGCGTTTTTATGCAACTCCGGCCACAGCCCCGCTTCTCGAACGGAGCCGCCGCGCCAGCCGCCAGCCCAGCAAAACTGCCAAAAACGCGCCATACGCAAACACCTCGGCAAAGTCGTTTTTGCCCGAGCGCATCCAGAAAAAATGCAAGAGCCCCAAGCCCGCAACCAGATAGACCAAGCGGTGCAAAAGCTGCCAGCGCTTCGCGCCCAAAGCCTTGATGGCGCGGTTGAATGAAGTCGCGGCCAGCGGCGTCAACAACACAAAGGCGCTGAAGCCGACCAGAATGAAGGGCCGCTTGATGATGTCTTTGACGATATCTTCCACGACAAACTCCATGTCGAACCAGCTGTAACTCAGCAAGTGAATGATGACGTAGAAATACACAAACAACCCCAACATGCGCCGAAAACGCGCCAACGCGGGCAAGTTGGCGACAGTGCGCAGGGGCGTCACGGCCAGCACGATGCACAAGAAACGCAGCGTCCAGTCGCCGGTGGAGCGCACAAGCGCTTCGGCCGGGTTGGCACCGAGCTGGTTGGTGAATGCCGCAAACGTCAACCACGCGAATGGCAACAGGCACAGCGTGAAAAGCAGCGGCTTGGCGGCTGGGTGCAGTAGCGCCTTTTTGAACGACAACATGGGCACGCCAGCCTAGAAATTCTTTTTAAGATCCAACCCGGCGTAGAGCTGCCCCACCTGCGCCTCGTAACCGTTGAACATCAAGGTCTTGCGCTTTTTGGCGAACAGGCCGCCTTCTTCACCGATGCGCCGCTCGGTGGCCTGGCTCCAACGCGGGTGATCGACATTGGGGTTCACGTTGGAATAAAACCCGTATTCACTGGCGGCGGCTTTGTTCCAGGCGGTTTTCGGCTCTTTGTCGGTGAAGCGGATCTTCACGATGCTCTTGCCGCTTTTGAAGCCGTATTTCCACGGCACCACCATGTGCACCGGCGCGCCGTTCTGGTTGGGCAACACTTCGCCGTACATGCCGAAGGCGAGCAGCGCCAGCGGGTTCATGGCTTCATCCAGCCGCAGGGCCTCGACATACGGCCAGTCGAGCACGCGGGAGCCCACGCCGGGCATGGTTTTCGGGTCGGCCTGGGAGATGAATTCGACGTATTTCGCGCTGCTGGCCGGCTCCACCGCTTTGATGAGTTCGGACATCGAATAACCCACCCACGGAATCACCATCGACCAGCCTTCAACGCAGCGCATGCGGTACACGCGCTCTTCCTGCGCACTCAACTTGATCAAGTCTTCCAATGTGTATTTGGCCGGTTTTTTGACCATGCCTTCGATTTCGACCGTCCACGGCTTGGTTTTGAGCGTGTGGGCGTGTTGCGCCGGGTCGGCCTTGTCGGTGCCGAACTCGTAGAAGTTGTTGTAGGTGCTGGCGTCTTTGTAGTCGGTGACTTTTTCCATCGTCGCCGCGCCAGCCAACGCCGACTTGGCGCCCGCCAGCGCGGCGAGTTTGCCGGGCCGTGGAATCGCTGCCTGCGCAAACGCCTCGCGTGAGGCCCAACTGGCCATCGCCGCACCCGCCACGCCGGTGGCCATCAGTTTCATCAGGTCGCGGCGGTTGTTGTAGGCCGCCTGCGAGGTGATTTCACTCGAGACTGTGTGCAAGAAACCTGAGTTGCCCGTTTTGACCAGCATGTTGACTCCAATTTAAAGGTGCATGAAAGATGCAACTTAGTAGCCGCCCGGTCTGATTCATTACAAGGTTGCTGAACCGCAGTCACCGCGTTTTCAAATACCCGCGTCAAACCGGCAAAAAGTCACAGGGTTCCGTAGCTGTGCAAGCCACTTAAGAACATGTTCACACCCAAGAAGGCGAAGGTCGTCACGGCCAGGCCAATCAACGCCCACCAGGCCGAAACTACGCCACGCAGGCCTTTCATCAGCCGCATGTGCAGCCAGGCGGCGTAATTCAGCCAAACGATCAAGGCCCAGGTTTCTTTCGGGTCCCAGCTCCAATAACCGCCCCAAGCCTCCGCCGCCCACAAGGCGCCCAGCACCGTGGCAATGGTGAAAAACGCGAAACCGACGGCGATGGATTTGTACATCACGTCATCCAGCACCGTCAAATCCGGCAGGCGCGAAGCGATGCGTTTGCGGCCCATCAAAATCGCCGCCATGATCAGCGCGGAGATGCCAAAGTACACCATCCAGTAGCTGCTGCCGTTGGCCTCAGCCTTGGTGCGGAACACCACCGGCTCGAAACACAACACCACACCCAAGAGCCACAAAGGCGCAAGTTTGTACCAGCGTGTCTCCGTCGCATGGGTCTTGATCAGGTAAGCAAAGGCCACCATCGCTGACAGCGCGAAGGTGCCATAACCAATGAAGTTGGCCGGCACGTGCAGCTTCATCCACCAGCTTTTGAGCGCAGGCACCAGCGGCTGGATCTCATGCGCCTCGCGCACCACGGTGTACCAGAGCAAAAAGCCGACTGCCGCACTGACCACCAGCATCACAAAAGCGCCCAGCGCGCGCGTCTTGTATTCGGCTTCAAAATACAAATAAAACGTGGCCGTGAGCCAGCAAAACAGCACAAACACTTCGTACAGGTTGCTCACCGGAATGTGCCCAATATCCGGCCCGAGCAGATAACTTTCGTACCAGCGCACCATGGTGCCGATGAGGGCCATCGTCACCGCCACCCAAGCCAGCCGCGAGCCAATCTGCTCCATCGTGCTGGATTCCTGTTTGGCGAAAATGCCGAACCAATAAAACGCCGTGCTCATGAAGAACAACACGCTCATCCACAAAATGGCCGACTGGCTGCTGAGGAAATATTTGAGCCAGAACACTTTCTCGGCATTGGCCAGGCTGCCTTGGTAGGCATAGATGCCCAACAGCGAAAACACCGCCACGGCCGCCGTCAACACCTGCAGCGGCCGCCAGAACCAGCCCAGGGCGATGGCGCAAGGCACCAGGCCGATCAGAATGCCTTTTTCGTAGCCGTCCATGGCGCCGGCATACCGCGAAAACACGAAGGCCGCACCGGCGACCAACAACGCCGCAAACAACCAGTCGAGCCAGTTGCGTTTGGCGAAATAGCCCTCGTGCAGGGTCAAAGTGCGTGGCAGGGATTGTGTGGCGGTGTTCATTGAAGTTGTCCTCCAGCTGAAGCCTCAAGGCCCAGCAATTTGGCTTTGAGCATGTCAAATTCGCGGTCAGTATCCATCGTTTTGCGGTTTGAAGACAGGGCCATCGTGGCCGAGCTTGCGCCTGAGCTTGAGCCATCGCCCGCAGCCGAAGGCGCGAGCCACACCCAGACGCGGCGCTCGCGCACGTACAGCATGGCAAAGATGCCCAAAATAAGCAAGGCGCAGCCGAGGTAGACGATGTTTTTGCCAGGCGCGCGCGCCACCTGGAACACACTGGCCTGCACGTGGGTGAAATCAGTCAGCATCATCGCCATCGGCGCCGGGTAGATTTGCACGTCAGACAGTGCCAGCACCGCCTGCGTCATGAAACCCTGGGTTTTTTCATTGAGTTCGAACGGTTTCAAACCGGCTTGCTGGCGCGAGGTTTGGGCCAGCTCGAACAATATGCCGTTCAAAATGCGCACCATCACTTCGCCAGCTTTGGCGCGTTCGGGTTCCGGCACGGCCATCTCGATGAAGTCGGCCACCGCCTGGATGCCGCCGCCGGAATCGACGTTGGCGCTGCCGTTGGTGGCGCTGCGTTTGACGACTTCCGTGCCAGAAAAAAGCGCCACCACGCGCGCCGCCGAGCCCGCCAATTGCTGGCTCAATTGCGGCTGCTGCGGATCTACCGATTTCGCCACATAAGCCGCAACCGCAGCAGCGCGCGTGGCCGGGTCGGCGATGGCGGCGCGCAGGCGCTGGAAGTCGTCCATGTTGCCGTTTTCGTCCGCTGGAATACGCATGTAGCGGAACGGGTCAGCCGGGGCGTCACGCACGCCCAGCATGAACACCGGCACGCCGTCGCCCGTGTCTACTGGCAACATGTAATTGTGGAATTCGCGCGCCTGGCCCGCTGCGTCGCGCAACTTGTAGGTGAAGCTGGGGCCAACGTTGCGCAGGTTTTTCTTGGCGTCTGGCTTGTTGGCAGCGCCCAAGCGCGAATCAATCGACTCGCGCAGGTCAACCTTGCGCACGTCAACGCCCGAGCCACCTTGGCCCAGGTTCTGGCCCATGTTTTCAACGTTGATCACCCGCAGCGCGGTGTATTCCAGAGTGAGTTTGTCACTGGGCGCAGCGGAGGGAACTGCAGCTGACGCGCCTGCTGCGGAAGGTGTTGAAGGCGAAGTCGGTGAAGTGGCCGCAGGCTGGCCTTTAACCAACTCGGTCTTGCCGCCGATCACACCCTGCACTTCAAACGGCTGGGTCGCGGCCTTCATGGGCACGGCCTTGAGTTTGACGCTGGAGCCGCCGTCGTCAAAACTCGACTGGTAGATCTCAACGCCTTTGTAGTTCGCCGGGTGGTTCACTTCCACTCGCGCCGGGATTTTTTCACCCGTTTTGCTGTCGTGAATGATGATGTCGCTGGCGAACAGCTTGGGCATGCCGGTGGAGTAATACTCGACGATGAACTTCTTGAGTTCCACCGAAAACGGCAAATCTTGGATCAACACGCCTTCAGACTGGCTCAACACCGCCGTGCTGGAGCGGGAGCCCTCCGACACCATTAAATTGGCGCGAAACGTGGGGTTGTTTTCAGACAGCCGGTGCTCGGGTTTCACGTCGGCGATCATGCCGCCGCCGGTGTAGACGGTTTTGCCGTTGAGCAGCATTTGCGCCCGCACGATCAAGTCGCCATCCAGCAGGCCGCCAATGCACACCAGCACGATGGCGCTGTGGGCGGCGATGTAACCAATCTTGTTGGCAGCGCCGGCTTTGGCGGCGACCATCCAACCGTGCTCGAGCGGCGAGCCTGCCGCTGCGCCAGCGCCAGCAGGCAACTCGCGCGATTGCAGCTTCACCTTCCAGCCGCCGCTCACCAACAGCGCGCCAATGCGTTTGGCCGCGGCTTGCGCCGATTCACCCAAATCTGCCGACGCCTTGTGCCCAAACGCCTTCAAACTCTGTTCGCGGATGTTTTCTTTGTAGGTTTTCAAGTCCACCACGATCTTCGGCGCGTTGCGGGCGATACACAAGGACGTGCTGGTGACGAGAAACGCGAGGATCAGCAAAAACCACCAGGCGCTGTAGACCGAATACAAACTGGCGTCGCCAAACACCTCGGCCCAAAACGGCCCGAACTGGTTGACGTAATTGGTCGAAGGCTCGTTTTGCTTGAGCACGGTGCCGATCACCGAGGCGATGCAGATGACCGTCAACAGCGAAATCGAGAACCGCATCGACGACAGCAACTCCACCGCAGCACGCACGGGGCGCGACGCAGATTTGATCTCAATGCCTTCGGTGGAAACCGTCATAAGTTAAAAGGCGAGCCATCCAGAAAGAATGGCCCGCCTTGTTTGGGTTGCTTTGACGCGGCTTGGTTCCCGCATCTCCGGCTTTTTACCGCAGCCCGGCAATGTAGTCGGCCACGGCCTTGATTTCGCGGTCATTCATCTTGGCGGCGACTTGCATCATGGGCAGGCTGTTTTTGCGCACGCCGTCGCGGAAAGCCGTCAACTGGCTGGCGGTGTAATCAGCATGCTGGCCAGAGAGGCGCGGAAACTGCGACGGCAAACCAGCGCCATTCGGGCTGTGGCAGCCGGCGCAAGCGGGCACCCGGCGATCAGCGATGCCACCGCGGAAAATTTTCTCACCCAGCGCGACCAAGGTTTTGTCTTTGGCGAAGCCGGCTTTGGGCGTTTTGGAATTGGCCCAGGCGGCCATGTTGCGGATGTCATCGTCGGTCAGCGTGGCGGCGAAACCCTTCATGATGGCGTTGTTGCGTTTGCCGTCTTTGAATTCGTGCAATTGTTTGGCCAAATACTCGGGGTGTTGCCCCGCCAGCTTGGGGTTGGCTGCGATGGCCGAATTGCCGTCTACACCGTGGCAGGCCAGGCAAACGGCGGTGTAACTGGCTTCGGCCTTGGCGAGGTCTGGCTTGGCGACAACCGCCACCGCAGGTTTGGCGGCTTCAGGTTTGGCGGCTTCAAGTTTGGCAGCGGCAGGCTTTGCCTCATCCGCAGCAAACGATGAAAACGACGTGAGCGCGCTCAACGCCACAGCGGCAGAAAGGAAAAATGGGGCAATCAGCTTCATGGGGATTTCAGGTCAGGTCTGGGTCGCAAAACCCTTCGATTCTACAATGGCGAAGCGGCTCATCCCTTTGGTCAGCTTGCCACCAGCCGAGCCCACCATGACCAACACCGCCAAAAAACCCGCCACTTCGCAAAAAACGCCCGCCAAAACGCCCGCCAAAGCGGCCACGACTGCCCGTGCGACACAGCCCGCGCCCGCCAATGCGCCCGACCCCGCCGCAGCCGCTGTCATCACCGCCACCGGCTGGCTGCACACCGCGCGTTTCCTCACGACCGCGCCCGAGTTGCATTTTTTGCCCGCGCTGGATGTGCCAGAAATCGCTTTTGTCGGCCGCTCCAACGCCGGCAAATCGACCTGCATCAACGTGTTGACGCAACAAAAGCAGCTCGCTTTCGCCTCCAAAAAACCGGGCCGCACGCAACACATCAACCTGTTTTCACTCGGCAAACAAGGCGTGACAGACGCCGTCCTGGCCGACTTGCCCGGCTACGGCTACGCGGCCGTGCCCAAGGCCGACAAAATCCGCTGGCAGCAGGTGATGGCCAATTATCTGGTGACCCGCGAGAACCTCAAAGGCATCGTGCTGATGTGTGACCCGCGCCACGGCCTGACTGAGCTGGACGAAATCTTGCTGGATGTGGTTCGCCCGCGCGTCGCCGAAGGGCTGAAGTTTTTGGTGATTTTGACCAAGGCCGACAAACTCAACCGCAACGAGCAGACCAAAGCCTTGTCGATCATGAACCTGCAGGCTGGCGGCGGTGAAGTGCGGCTGTTTTCAGCGACCAAGAGGACGGGCGTGGAAGACGTGTCGCAGTTGTTGTGGAAGTGGGTGCATCCATAATTTCTTATTTTATACAAAAATATAACAAATATTTTGCCTATAAGTCACATTAAATATCAGTAGTTAGGTATCTTTAGTATAATAAAATTGTATATTAATTAGTCATATTTTAAGTAAATATTATAAATTAACGTGAATTATCTCTGCCATCAAGCGCGTTTTTCACCCTTTGAAGACCGTCTTTCATGATCCTCGACACCCGCCATCACATCGCGCAGATTCAAAAGAACGGTTACACCGTCATTGAAGATTTCCTGAGCGCGCAACAACTCGCAGAGACCCGCCGCGTGCTCGCGCTCTACCTGGAAACCCACGCCGGGCGCAACAACTTTGAAGGCCTGCGCACCGAGCGCGTCTACACCCTGGTGGCGCGCGCCCGCGTGTTTTGGGACATCGTGCTCGACGCCCGAATCATGGCCTTGTGCGAGCACTTCCTCTTGCCCAACTTCCTGCTCACCGCCTCACAGGCCATTCGCATCAACCCCGGCGAAGCGGCGCAGCCCTTCCACAGCGACGACTCCTTCTACCACTTGCCGCACCCTCGGCAGATGATTTCGCTCTCCACCATCGTCGCGGTGGACGATTTCACGTTGGATAACGGCGCCACCAACCTGATTCCCGGCAGCCACCTGTGGGACGACGCCAAACGCGCCGAGATGTATTCGTTCGCCACCGGTTCGGGCGGCAAAAAGGCCGATGCCGCGCTGCAAGGCCAGGCCATCAGCGCCGTCATGCCCGCTGGCGCGTGCCTCGTCTTCAGCGGCACCTTGATCCACCGTGGCGGCCAAAACCAGAGCAACGCCCCACGCCTGGCGTTCTCCAACCAATACTGCCAGCCCTGGGCGCGCCAGCAAGAAAACTTCATCCTCGGTGTGCCGCAAGAAGTCGCGAGCCGGATGCCCGCGCGCCTGCAAGAACTGCTCGGTTACTCGATCCACCCGCCCTTCATCGGCCAGCTCACTGCCAGCCACCCCGTTAAGGCGCTGGCGCCGGACTACGTGAACCGCGTGACGGCGCAGGCGGCGGCGGTGGGAGCGAAGTTGCCGCAGTAGGGCACAAGCATTGGCGTCAATCGATCGTCCAACGATCCTCAGGCGCAGGATTTTTGTCGCCTACTTTTGCCCATGCCTTGTCGGCTTTTGTTTTGGTGGTTTGGCTACTGCGTCGCTCAAAAAAGTCGGCGGTTTCCATGGCGCTGATTTTTTCGGCGATAGCCACAACGAAAAACTGGTTCATGGTGGTGTCGTCTGCAGCGGCGATCCGCTTCGACGCGGCTTTGAGCGACTCTGGTAGCCGAAGTGCATAACTGCTCATGACGTTTTTCCTTTTCTGGCAGATTTTGACAGGTGAAAATGTTGAAATGTTTGTCCCGGATTGAGCACCGGAATTCCAAAATTAGCGGCGGGCGCGAAGTCGCGCAGGTTGTACGTCACGATGGCGTCCGCGCCAGCATTCACGGCGGCCTCCAGCACCATTTCATCCGACGGATCGCGCAACTGCGGTCGCCACTGGTAGTGCGTGGCCACCGGCAAGATGTGGCCAGCC
>JANOYE010000265.1:0-3234 GCA_031428695.1 Rhodoferax sp.
GCCTTGATGTGCGTGATTTGGCCAGGCGCGGCCTGCTCAAAAGCACGGGGGCGTTTTCGTGGAGTTGGAATCGCGGCGGCGAACCCAGTGGAAACATCGTGGTGCAGGTTGAATCGCAAAGCGCGTTGACCCTGCGCTACACCTTCACGGTTCGCGACGTGGCGCGTGATGTGGTTGAACGCGTGAGCATCTCCCGCACGCCGTGCCCCTACGGTGGTTCCCGCCCTTGGTTTTGTTGCACGCGATGCCCTCGACGGGTTGCAGTGCTGTACCTGCGCCAGGGGGTGTTTGCCTGTCGGCACTGCCAGCAGGTGGCCTATAGCTCGCAATCGGACGACGCACTTGACCGCATGTGGCGCAAGCAAGCCAAGATTGAGGCGCGGCTGGGTGACAACTGGCGGCGGCCCAAGGGCATGAGGCAATGCACTTACCAGCGGTTGATCGGCACCTTGAACGACTGTGAAGAACGGCGTGAAAACGCATTTGCCGCTTTTGCGGCCCGGTTGTTTGGTGGGGCGGGGCTGGAATCGCTAGCCTTGTTGCGGTAACCCTACGTGTTGAAAATATTCTGAGAGGGCGCGAAGTCGGTGGGTTTGGCGTTCAGCGTCAACATTTGAAAGTTGCCACGCCAATTTCTTGAGGGGGTAGTTTTAGGGGTATTTTCAATTTCAAAAAACGACAAACCCTTTATCCATGCGGGTTTCAAGGCATGATGTGAACGACGCCTTCCCGCCAGCAATCGGTTTGATGTAGTCCAACACAAGCCCCCAAAAGCCCCGCAAGCCTCGTGTTTACGGGGCTTTTTTTATCTGATCAGATCCCACCCCATCATCAAAACGGCTGCAGCCATCACCGAGGTTCCGAGCCAGCCAAACCAGCGCGTCTTTCTGCCTGCCGTGAAGGACCCCATGACTTCCTTTTTACAGGCCAACAACATGAGGCCAGCCATGATGGGTACAGCGACCACACCATTGATGACGGCGCTCCAGTAAAGAGCCTTCATCGAGTCGATGGACGTGAAATCCAGACCTGTTCCCACCAATGTTGCCACTGCAATGATGGCGTAAAAACGCTTGGCCTCGAACCATTGCCGCTCTAGCCCGTCGGGCCAGTCGAAGGTTTCCGCTACAGCATAGGCTGCCGATGACGCCAATACCGGGACGGCGAGCAAACCTGTGGCGATGATGCCGCCGGCAAACAGCGCAAACGCAAACTCGCCTGCCAGCGGACGCAGCGCTTGCGCAGCCTGAGCGGCAGATTGCACATCCGTGATGCCAGCGGCATGCAGGACCACCGCGCCCAACACCATCACCAAGAAAGCAATGCTGTTGGAGAACACCATGCCAATTACCGTATCTTGCTTGATGCGGCGCAGGTCACCGCGCACTTGCTGGTCGGAGCCGCGCTGTCCACCCCGCAGGCGAAGCTCCTCAACCTCCTGGGACGCTTGCCAGAAAAACAGATAAGGAGAGATGGTGGTGCCCAATACCGCCACGATGGTCATCCAGTAGGCCGACGTCCATTGCAGCCTGGGCAGCACCAAGTCACGCAGCACTTGCCCCCAAGGCACCTGCACCGTAAAAATAGCCACCACATAGGCAAACAGCGTCAGGGTAAGCCATTTCAGCAAAGGAGCCAAGCGGCGATAGGGCACAAACACCTGCAGCAACACGGTCACCACGCCCACAATGGCCGAATACAGATGGGCGCGCCCGCCCAGCACCAATTGCAAGGCATCCCCCATGGCGGCAATATCGGCCGCAATATTGATCGTATTGGCTGCTACCAGCAGCAGCACCATGCAGAGCAGGAACCACTTTGGCGTGTGTTCGCGCAGATTGGCTGCAACTCCTTTGCCCGTGACACGACCGATGCGTGCACTGACAAGTTGGATCGCAATCATGAACGGCAACGAGAGAAAGACAGTCCAAACCATCGAGGTGCCAAACTGCGCCCCGGCTTGGGTGTAGGTGACGATGCCGGAAGGATCATCGTCCGCAGCGCCCGTCACAATCCCTGGTCCGACGTGGCGTAAAAAGGACGGAAGGCGTTTGAAACCGCCAAAACTGAGGCTCAAAGTACCCCGGCCACCACGTTGACCGTGATCGCGATGATGATCACATTGAAGAAGAACGAGACCAGGCTGTGCAACATGACCAGACGCCGAAGGCTGCTCGAGGTCACCGTAACGTCCGAGGTCTGGCAGCACATGCTCAGGACAACCGCGAAATAGGTGAAGTCCCAGTAGTCGGGCTGGGCTGTCCCCGGAAAATTCAGTTGACCCTGTTTCATGTAAAAGCTGTGGGCATATTGCTGCGAAAACATGACTGCTACAAACAGCCAGGCCAGAAAAATCGACGTGCTGGCCAGGGTGATGTCGGCCAGGGACTTGTCCTTGGCGGCATGTAGTTCATTGGACAGCGCCCCCAGCACCACGGCTGCGACACATAGGCTCATGACAAGAATTGTCCATTTGCCCTCGTCCTGAATCCTGGCCCGCCGACGCATGGCGGTTGGCGTTGCCCGAGCCATAAGCACAGCCATCAATGCCAAAAACAATGCAGCGCCAACGTCGAAGGCGATCAACATCGCCCGGGTTTTCTGCATCCATGGCAATAGGGCCAAAAATACCGCCAAAGCGACAGCGGCCGCACTGGCAAGGCGTGGCCGTCGCAGCAGCCCCGAGATGTCGTGGTTGGAAAAGGCCATGCCGTGATTATCGTGTGCGACGTCGGCTGGGTAAGTGGGTGAGTTTGGCTTAAGCGGCTGATAGCCTAAATCGGCACTGGGTCAATGGTTGCAATTGCTACAAAAACTTAGCGTTTCACTCATGCTGGTAAAATAAATACCCAATTTGGGTATGATCAGGCCATAGTTTGATCGATTCCAAGAACCTTAAGAAATTTAGCCCTCTAAGTCACGTAATTAATGGAGTTTTAGCTATATAAAATGTAGCATTCAATGTCACGTCCGGTACGCTTTCAAGCGCCTAACTTTTGCCCGTCCTGCCCGAAATTCACCATTTTCATCGCCGACGCAATCAAAGCCGACACTTCTGTCATGTTGCTGGGAACAATAAGGGTGGTGGAGGCTCCATGCGCCACTTTGGAATAGGCCTCGATCGCTCTTTCAGCCACTTTCAACTGCACCGCCTGCTCGCCGCCCGGTTGGCGTATGGCCGCGGCGATGCGTTCAATCGCACCGGCGGTGGCCTCCGCCACAGCGGTGATGGAG
>JANOYE010000266.1:0-3022 GCA_031428695.1 Rhodoferax sp.
AAAAACGCTGCTCCGGGTCATCCACCCACTGCGTGCCCACCACCCGCACGTAGTCAATACGCAAGGCTGGGAACAGGCGGCGCAGGGCCAATGGTTTGCCAAAAAGCACGATGCCCGCCAAGGTTGGCTTTAGCTCGTTGCCCACCCGCCGCGCGGCGGACAAAGCCTCCAGCATGTCATCGTTGCCATAAGCCAACTCTTCGGCCTGCGGGTTCACCAGTGCGCGCAGGCGTCGGTATTCAGCAACGGCCTGCGGCTCGAAATCGTCCATGCGTGCGTCCGCAATGGCCGCCATGTCCGGCCCCATCAAGGGTTGGCTGGCGCCACGCAGCACCCACAGGTCGTCATCTACGCAGCGCTGGTCTGTGGAGCCAATGCGGCGAAAGGCACCTTTGGGCAATCCAGTGGCCTGCAAATACACCGGCTTCTGGCTGACATCGACCTCAGGCACAAACACCACCAGCACAGTTTTTCCGTCCACCCGTTCCACCGCCATCTCGGGCCGCACAGCCACGTTCAACATGCTGGCGCATTGCGTGGCCAGATCACCTTGTGCTTTGTCGGGGTCGGGTACGCCCACGGCCCAATAGCGGGTGTCGCCATTGGCATCCAGCGTCCAGTCCACACCCAGCAGAAGATAGCCACCGCCCAGCCCAGGTTCATTGGCATAGGCAATGACCGTCTCCATGATGGACTTGCCAATCTCGCGCGCCCGCTTTGCTTCAATTCGAGGTGACTCGTCGGAGGCGTTGAGTTCGGTGAGGAGGTCTTGGGCGGAGCGCATGATTCGTATTGATCTGTTTGGTCCATCAGCTTTCGCTAAAAAGTTTGGAAATATCAACCTGGTCTGCTTTAGCCGCAATCAGCTTGATCTTGCGTGCCTGCCGACAGTTCAATCCCTGCACTTTGCAATGCGAGTATTGACTGGCGGCGGTGCCAAAGACCTTTTCCATTCGATGCAAAAAATACTCGGTATTGGCTTCTGGCGCGACAACGTCAATGCGACGGTCAGGATGCACCCGTAAGATGTCATTGAAATGCTCGTCGGCATTGTTGAACGAGTAGCCAACAACAACAATATGCTTCGCCTCTTGAACCCAGTCAGATGCTTGGCTCCAAAGGCTGATGTACCGATGTGACAGGATTGGCTTCAGGCGTAGGGGTGGCACCAGCGCTGGGATGACGTGGCGCTGCTGGCGTATGTCTATATGTTTGACATCTACATTGGGTGCAACCTGTTCACGGATGAAAGTGGCAGGGTCAAGGGTCAGGATTCCCTCAATAGGCAGCAAGTCCCGCGTGTCCATACGAACGTACTCCGCCAACCCGCCATGAAAATACACTGTACGCGCGTCGGTCAACTGCTCTTTCAGGAATGACGTGTAGTTCAGCGTGATGGCGCGTACGGTATCCGGCAGAGAACCATAGAAGGGTAAAGATCCACCAGCGTGGGCATCAAGAACCTCCTTCTGGCGAGCCACCAAAAATGCCCACAGTGCCCATGCGATATAGAGGTAATTTTTGATGTCTGCCGCCTTGTCGTTGTAAAAGCCCAGGAACTTTTCAATCAGCAAGGTTTCAATATTGAGCATGTCCGCGCCCAACGCTGCGGCCACTTCATGCCGGTCACCACTTAGCCCCAGCTTTAGCGTGCGTTTGAGAACCGTTTTGAAAGTGTCTGACAAAGACAGTTTGTGAATGTCCAAAATGGAGTCGCTATCGATCAGATCGTCAGCGTCTTTGGGAAATACTTCACGTATGAGCGCCGTCGTTTCGGCGTCCAATTGGCTGTTTTCTGCGATGGTTGCCAGCTTGTTAAACAGCCGGATGATCAACTCGCCGTGTTTCCGTACATCTAATTTGTCGGCAGGTAACGTGGCAATGGCTTCCTGCACTCGCTGAACCATGGCCTTTTGTTCGTGCGCTTCCCGTGTTGCGATTTTGTCTACGGCCCGAGCAATCATATGGTTGAAGCTGAACCGCAAACCCGGCAACATCTCACGCAGGGCCTCGTCCACTGACTTGCCGGGGCCGTCCAGGTAGCGAGTGACATCCGCCAGCAAAGTATTCGCCAGAGGGAAATCAATACCGGTCGTGCGGTCTACGCCCGCACCCAAAATCAACAAATGGTCTTTCATGAAATCCTCTTACAAAACGTTTCTATCACTCTTCATACAGAAGCCCCTTTGGATGGCTTCGCGCGGGTACGGGCTTTGGGTTTGATAAGCTGAGCAGGAGTCGTGTCCTCAAGCAGATCGGGGATGCTTGGCGCTTTCAGGTAGTTGGCTTTGCTCACCACCTTTTTTCCGGTCTTGACTTCCAGCGCTTTGCGGGCATTGCCTGCGATGGTGCCGTCCTGTTTGGCGGATGTGCGGTTTTCAACAAAACCCAGGGCATCGCTGCGGCGCGCAATCTCGGTGGTACTGGCTTCGCCCAGCATGGTGAAGATCAGCTCCAGGTCGGTCATGTGGTCGCGCAGGTTGTTGCCGGTTTTCACAACGTCCAAACCTTTGAGCTGGCTGTGCTCGCCGGGCGTCACGCCAAAGGTGGCGCGAGCAATTTCGGCGGTCAATATCGAATACTCTTTGCCTTCGGCCACGCCCCGCGCTTTCCATTCGTCAGTCAATTCACCGCGCACAGAGATGGAGCGCAGCCGCTTTTCGATCCACGCCTGCGGGTAGCCCTTGGCCTGGTACAGCTGGCGGGCGCGGCCGCTGGCCAGCTCGGGGTTTTCGATTTCCTTCACCCGCTCGTAGCCCACCTGCGCCAGCCAGCGTTTGAACGGCTCGGCCTTTGGGGACGGGATGGACTGGATGATGCGGAACAGGCCTTCGGTGTTGGCGCAGTTCACCCGCTGCGCGCCGCCCGCCGTCTCAACACCAAGGGGGGTGGCAATTTGCCCCCACCCTTTGGCCAGCTCCGGGTCACGACGGCGCAGGTCTTTGACGTAGCCCTCTGGTTGCACCGAATCGGTCAGCACACCCACCACATCAACGATGGCAAACCACCATTCCTCGTTGTG
>JANOYE010000267.1:0-6066 GCA_031428695.1 Rhodoferax sp.
TGCCACTTTTGCCTTCAAGTCAGTTGTTCCGCCGTAGCCTTGGGGAGTGACAAATTTCTCGAAAACCGGATAAGACTTGCCAACCTCCAATGGAAATTGCGCGACTGCGGCGGCCGGCAAATACTCGCGGCGCATCGGCCCCACTTGATTGGCGGAATTTTCGTCGAATCCAAATTCGTTCTTCAACCCACCCGTGAGCGCGTCTATCAAGAGCCACGTGCGCTGCCCATCCCGAGTCGTGCGCAAAATCCAGACTTCCTTGTCATTGGCGCGTTCGACCCGCTCGACCCGCGCAATCAAACTGTTGGGATTTCGGTTTGGGAGCTTGAATTCAACGTCAAAGTGCCATTGCTCGCCAACCTTGTACACCGGGACCTGAGCGATGGATTTTCCATCTTGCCCAATACCAGGTGCAGGCAGCAAGAACATTAACGAAGCAGTTAAAACGGTGGAGAGTTTCATTTCACTTCCCCTTTTTCGGCTTTACCGCCGACCCCGCAGCACAAATTGCGCTGCCACCCGATTTTGCTTGCACTGTACTTGGAATACGAGCACGATCCAGTTCAAACATCCCCAAAAAGGGGGATAAAAGTCGGCTCAACAAACCTTGTAGAGTTATCCACAGCGGGCGTCACAATGAACCTATCGATCTACTGTGAATCAGTGCGGTCTGACAAGCGCGGGTCGGCAAATAAAATCACGGATATAAGCCGCCTGCCGTTGGCATTGGTTTACTCAGCTACGATTCGCTCTCCGATTCACCCTCTCAACTTTCCGGTCAGCGAATTGATTGCGAGGGTTGAGCGGCGACAAGTCAGTTGACGGCAGTGCCTGGGTCATAGTCAGCCTTGGAATTTCGACCCTATCAGGTGTCTATTGAGCGGGTGACGTCCACTGGAAAATCGACGTTTCCGGGTTTGCGCCATCTCCCATTGCCACAATTGATGCTTGATGCTGTATCATCAAACATCTCAATTTAGAAACTCATGCATGCGCACCACACTGGATATTGCAGACGACGTTCTTTTTGCCGCCAAGGATGTCGCCCGCATCGAACGCAAGTCGCTGGGACAGGTCATCAGTGAACTGGCTCGGCGCGCGTTTGCGCAAAACAACGCTTTGGCTGGCGCCACAAGCGGCGGTGAATCGACGGTATTGCAATCGGGGCCTTTGACGGTTTCTGAACGCATTGCCGCTTATGGCATTTGCCCTTTGCCCGCGCGGGGGGCTTTGGTCAGCAATGAGATGATTGACCGGCTGCGTGATGCTGACGCCATTTAGAAGCAGGATCTCTGGGCCACCTGAAGCAACAAGCCATGCGTGCGCTTTTGGACATCAACGTGCTCATCGCCCTGCACGACCGCGACCACGTCCACCATGTGCGCGCCGCCACCTGGTTTGAGGCCAACGCGGCCGAGGGTTGGGCCAGTTGCCCGCTCACCCAAAACGGCTGCCTGCGCATCAT
The DNA here is from genome assembly GCA_031428695.1 of Rhodoferax sp. Lineage (GTDB taxonomy): Bacteria > Pseudomonadota > Gammaproteobacteria > Burkholderiales > Burkholderiaceae_C > JANYCG01. The sequence continues at coordinate 1,466 of JANOYE010000267.1, forward strand.
GAGCCAACCGGGCTACGCCCAGCCGCAGCCCCTGGCTACCTTGCTGGCAATGCTCCAACGCTCCACAAGCGCATCGGTTCACGAGCTTTGGAGCGACGACATCAGCCTGCTGGATGCCACCCGTTTCAAGCATGCCCACATGCACAACCACGGTCAGCTCACTGACCTCTATTTGCTGGGCTTGGCCGTCAGGCACGGCGGGCGTTTGGTGAGTTTCGACCAACGGATTCCATTGAGTGCTGTGGCTGCGGCGCAGGCTGAAAATATGGTGAGACTTTGACCGCCGCTAAAACCCGCCACCCAAAGTCACCCAAAGTCACCCAAACAAAGGCTCAAACGCCAGCCGCTTGCCGACCCGCTGCGTCAAGGTCTCGCGGTGCACGGGCGCCAGCGCGGCCAGCCGGGCGTCGGCCTGGCGCATGGTGTTCATGAGGTGGTTTTTGTCAGCCGCGAAGGCGATGCGGTTGTTGGTGGCGTCGCAGGGCACCGACCACACCGCACCTGCAAAAACTTGGCTGAGGTTTTCCAGAACGCCCTGGCACAGCTCAGGTTCACTTTCCAAATTCATCACCAGCACACCGCGTGGCGAGAGTAATTCGCGGCAGGCTTTGAAGAACCTGCGGCTGTTGATGCCCGCTGGCGCGCCATCGAAATGAAAAGCGTCAATCAGGATGGCGTCGTGTTGCCCACGCTGCGCTGCTGCTTGCACATACGCCGCGCCGTCCGCCTGCAGCACCCTGAAGCGCGGGCCGTCTGGCGGCAGCTGGAAACGCTCTCGCAAGGCAATCACATGCAGGTTGATTTCAACGGCCGTGATGTCGGCCTGCGGCAAGGTATGGTGGCAATATTTGGCCAATGAGCCGCCGCCCAGGCCGATCATCAGCATCGACTTTGGCGCGGCGTTGAAAAGCAGGCAACGCATCATCACGCGGGTGTATTCGAGTTCAAGCCCGATGGGGTCAGCCAGGCGCATGGCGCTTTGCACCGTTGCCATGTCAAATCGCAGTTGCAGCAGGCCGCCAACCTCTTGCACAAACGCCCGCACCATTGCGGGGTTTTGCAGGGGCAGAAAATCAAGCGCAGGTGGATCGAAGGTGGCTGGGGAATCGACCGTTGGCGTGGCGACAGAGTGGGTTGGCATGGGGTAAAGTTATCTTAGTTCAAACCAAGGATCATTCCAATGACAAACGCCCAAAACATCAGCTTCCCAAAGAGCGGACTTCAACTGCGCACGCTCATCACGCCCGCTGGCCAGCTGGAGATGTCATTGGCCAGCGTCGAGACGCCCGCGCCTGGGGCAGACGAAGTGGTGATCCGCATCGAAGCCACGCCGATCAACCCCTCGGACATCGGCCTGTTGTTTGGTGCGGCCGATATGTCAGCGGCCAAGTTCTCCGGCACCGCAGCCGCATCAGCCATCACCGCGCCCGTGCCAGAACGCGCCATGAAGGCGATGGCCGGGCGCTTGGGGCAGTCACTGCCCGCGGGTAACGAGGGTGCAGGCACGGTTGTGGCGGCGGGCTCGTCCGCAGAGGCGCAGGCTTTGATGGGCAAAAAGGTGTCGGTGATTGCGGGCGCAATGTACGCGCAGTACCGCTGTGTGAAGGTCAACCAGTGCCTGGTGCTGCCGGCTGACGCAACTGCAGCCGATGGCGCCTCTTGTTACGTGAACCCGCTGACAGCGCTGGGTTTTGTCGAGACCATGAAACTTGAGAAACACACTGCCATCGTGCACACAGCAGCGGCTTCCAACCTGGGGCAGATGCTGCTGAAAATATGCCAGAAAGACGGCATCAACCTGGTCAACATCGTGCGCAAACCCGAGCAGGAAGCGCTGTTGCGCAGCCTGGGCGCGAAATATGTGTGCAACCAGTCTTCACCCACCTTCATGGACGATTTGACGCAAGCGCTGGTGGAAACCGGCGCCACGCTGGGCTTTGATGCCACCGGCGGCGGCAAGTTGGCGGGGCAGATTTTGATGTGCATGGAAGCGGCACTGAACAAGACCGCCAAAGAATACAGCCGTTACGGCTCGCCGATTCACAAACAGGTTTACCTCTACGGCGGCCTGGACATGGCGCCGACCGAGTTCAACCGCAGCTTTGGCATGGCCTGGGGCCTTGGCGGCTGGCTGGTGTTTCCGTTCTTGAGCAAGCTGGACGCGGCCACCAATGCGCGTCTGCGCGCGCGTGTTGCGGCTGAGTTGAAAACCACGTTTGCCAGCCACTACTCGAAGGAAATTTCACTGGCCCAGGCGCTGGCGCAAGATGCTGTTGCGGTTTACAACCAACGGGCTACAGGCACCAAGTACCTGATTAACCCCAGCTTGTGACAGCTTGAATCAAGCGGCGGCGGATTCTGCCGCCCGGGTTCCCGCCGCGATGCCCGCCTGAATGGCCGCCTGCATGTCGGCGTCAGACATCGGCTCGCCGCACGACGGCGCATTGCTGCCCAGCTCAGCCGGGTGAACATACGGCTTGCCGACGTGGCCAGTCGCTTCGTTGTATTGCACTTCTTTCAGAAACATCGCGAGCGCCGTGTCCATGCTTTGCGCATGGCCGGCAAACCAGACGCCCAGCTCGCGCGCCAATTGCCGCACCATGCCGAGGTTGCCCGCCGCGCCGCGCTTGGCGCCTTCGCGCATCACCTGCAAGATTGCATCGTGTTCGGTGGCGTGGCAGTCGCCCGGAGGAAAAGCGGAGTCGAGCATCCATTTGTCTTCACGGCCAAAGTGGTCAGCCGTGTGGGCAACCACCGTCTGCCAAGTGGCCAGCAAAGTGTCGTCTGGCGCTGCTGCAGCCTCAGCCAGCAAGTCAACAAATTCACGGTGGGTCTCGTCCATGTAGTCGAGGCCCAGCTCCAGTTCTTCAGACCATTGCAATGTTGTCATGGCGGGATGATAACGGCGAAGCTGATGGGGTAAGCCGACTTCAAGCCAAGGTGTACGAGGTCTTCACCGAGGTGAAAAACTCTTGCGCATAGCGCCCCTGCTCGCGCGCCCCATAACTTGAGCCTTTGCGGCCACCAAAGGGCACGTGGTAATCGACCCCTGCGGTGGGCAGGTTCACCATCACCATGCCAGCCTGGCTGTGGCGCTTGAAGTGGGTGGCGTATTTGAGCGAGGTGGTCGCTATGCCGGCCGAGAGGCCAAACACGGTGTTGTTGGCCTCGGCCAAGGCGGCGTCGTAGTCTTTCACACGGATGATGCTGGCCACCGGGCCGAAGATTTCTTCGCGGTTGATGCGCATGGTGGAGGTGCTGTCGGTCAAGAGCGCGGGCGCCATGAAGTAGCCGTCGGTGGAGAGCTTCAAGCGCTCACCGCCTGCCACCAGCGTTGCGCCTTCGGATTTGCCGATTTGGACGTAACTCAAATCCTGCTCCAACTGCGCTTGGGAGGAAACCGGGCCGATGTCAATGCCTGCCGCCAACGCGTCGCCCACTTTGAGCGCGGCCATGCGGGTCTTGATGCCTTCGACAAACTTGGGGTAAATGCCTTCGGTGACGATCAGGCGGCTAGAAGCCGTGCAGCGCTGCCCGGTGGAGAAAAACGCGCTTTGCACGCTCAGTTCAACGGCCTGGGCCAACACCGCGTCGTCCAAAATCACTTGCGGGTTTTTCCCACCCATTTCCAACTGCACTTTTTTCAAGTTCACCGCGCATTGCTGGGCGATGCGGCCGCCAACCTGCTGCGAGCCGGTGAAGCTGATGGCGTCGATGCCGGGGTGGTTCACCAGCGGGTCGCCGATCACGCTGCCGCGCCCCATCACCAGGTTGAACACACCCGCCGGGATGCCGCTGCGTGAAATGATCTCGGCCAAGGCCCAGGCGCAACCGGGCACGAGATCAGCCGGTTTCAACACCACACAATTGCCATAAGCCAGCGCCGGGGCGATCTTCCAGGCCGGAATGGCGATGGGGAAATTCCACGGGGTGATCAAACCTACGACGCCCAGCGGCTCGCGGGTCACCTCAACGCCAATGCCGGGGCGCACCGAGGGCAACATTTCACCCGCCAGACGCAAACATTCACCGGCAAAGAATTTGAAGATGTAGCCCGCTCGGGCCGCTTCGCCGATGCCTTCGGGTTTGGTCTTCCCTTCTTCGCGCGACAGCAGCGTGCCGAGTTCTTCACGGCGCGCCAGGATTTCATTGCCGATTTTGTCCAACGCATCCGAGCGGGCTTGGATGCCGCCCGTGGACCACGCCGGGAAGGCCGCCCGCGCGGCAGCCACCGCGTCATCCAGCTGCTGGGCCGAACCCTGGGCATAGTCGCCGATCACGTCGGCAAGGTTGGAGGGGTTGATGTTGGGCGTGTACTGGCCGGCCGCGACCCACTGGCCGTTGATGAGGTTGTCGTGTTTTTGGGTCATGGTAATTCTTTCAAATTGATCGAGGGCTTATTTGGACATGATAAGTTGGGGCAACCACAGGGAAAAGGCTGGCACGTAGGTTACCAGCAGCAAGCACAGCGCCAACGCCCCATAAAACGGCGCAATGGTGCGCATCACCTGGCCGACGGTCACGCCGCCAATGGCGCAGCCGACGAATTGCACCGTGCCGACGGGCGGCGTGTTCAAACCCAGCGCGCAATTGATCAGCAT
>JANOYE010000268.1:0-2084 GCA_031428695.1 Rhodoferax sp.
TGATGGGCTTGGCCGACGCCGTTGAGGCAGACGACAAAACCCGCGCGCGCATCCGTTTTGCGGTGGAGCAGTGGATGGCCGCCTCCGCGCCGAGCAACTTTCTGGCCTTCAACGTCGATGCACAAAAGAAAGCCATCGAGACCAAAGGCGAGAGCATCGCCAAGGGCATCCAGAACCTGCTGCATGACATTCGCCAGGGCCATGTTTCGATGACGGACGAGAGCCAGTTTGAGGTCGGCAAAAACGTCGCCACCACCGAAGGCGCCGTGGTCTTCGAGAACGAGCTGTTCCAGTTGATCGAATACAAACCGTTGACCAGCAGGGTCTTTGAGAAACCTTTCTTGCTGGTGCCGCCGTGTATCAATAAGTTTTACATCCTGGACTTGCAGCCGGAGAACTCGCTGATTCGGCATCTGGTGTCAGAAGGGCACCGCACCTTTGTCGTGAGTTGGCGCAACCCAGACGAGTCCTTGGGCACGAAGACCTGGGATGACTACATCGAACACGCGGCCATCAAGGCGATTGCGGTCACGCAAGACATCACCGGCGCCAAGTCGATCAACACGCTGGGTTTCTGCGTCGGCGGCACCATTCTCACCACCGCGCTGGCGGTGCTGGCCGCGCGCAAACAAAAACCTGCGGCCAGCCTCACGCTTTTGACTACGCTGCTAGATTTCACCGACACTGGCGTGCTTGACATCTTCATCGACGAAGCGTTTGTGAAATACCGCGAGCAGGAGATGGGCCAAGGCGGCCTGATGAAAGGCAGCGATTTGGCCTCCACTTTTTCGTTTTTGCGCCCGAATGACCTGGTGTGGAATTACGTGGTGGGCAACTACCTCAAAGGTGAAACGCCGCCGCCGTTTGATCTTTTGTACTGGAACAGCGATTCCACCAATTTGCCAGGCCCGTTCAATGTTTGGTACCTGCGCAACACCTACCTGGAGAACAACCTCGTCAAGCCAGGCAAGGTGAGCGTGTGCGGCCAGAAGATTGATTTGCGCAACATCGACATCCCCGTGTACATCTACGGCTCGCGGGAAGACCACATCGTGCCGATTGGCGGCGCGTATGCATCGAGCCAGTTGTTTCCTGGCAAAAAGCGCTTTGTGATGGGCGCCTCGGGCCACATCGCGGGTGTGATCAACCCGCCTGCCAAGAACAAACGCAGCCACTGGATTGGCCCTGAAAACAAATTCCCGGCCCAAGTGGAAAACTGGATCGCATCGGCCAAAGAGCACCCGGGCAGCTGGTGGACCGACTGGGCCAACTGGCTCAAGGGCCACGCCGGCAAACAAGTCGCGGCGCCCAAGGCTTATGGCAATTCTGCGGGTAAAGTCAAATACAAGGCCATCGAAGCCGCCCCAGGCCGCTACGTCAAGGCGAAAGCCTGAACCAATAGTTCAGTTTGAGTTTTAATTTTTATTGAGGAGACAAAAAATGGAAGACATCGTCATCGTTTCAGCCGCCCGCACCGGCGTTGGAAAATTCGGCGGCTCACTCGCCAAAACCGCCGCCACTGAGCTGGGCAGCATCGTCATCAAAGAAGCCCTGGCCCGCGCCAAGCTGGACGTGGCGCAAGTCGGTGAAGTCATCATGGGCCAGGTATTGGCAGCAGGCGCCGGGCAAAACCCGGCGCGCCAGGCTTCGCTCAAAGCCGGTTTGTCCAAAGAAACCCCGGCGCTCACCATCAATGCGGTGTGCGGCTCAGGCTTGAAAGCCGTGATGCTCGCCGCGCAGTCCATCGCCTGGGGCGACAGCGAGATTGTGGTGGCCGGTGGCCAAGAAAACATGAGCGCCTCGCCGCACGTGGTGATGGGTTCGCGCGACGGCCAACGCATGGGCGACTGGAAAATGATCGACTCGATGATCGTGGACGGCCTGTGGGACGTCTACAACCAGTACCACATGGGTGTCACCGCCGAAAACGTGGCCAAGGCCTACGCCATCAGCCGTGACATGCAGGATGCGCTGGCGCTGGGCAGCCAAACCAAGGCTGCCGCCGCGCAGGCTGCCGGCAAATTTGTTGACGAGATCGTCACCGTGTCGCTGGCGCAGAAAAAGGGCGACCCGATTCTCTTCAA
>JANOYE010000269.1:0-23900 GCA_031428695.1 Rhodoferax sp.
TCATCAACTGGTAATAGGAATTGCGCACCGCCATGCCCAAGAGCAGGTAAACCACGGCGAATGTGGCAATGGCCACCAACTGGCGGCGCGGGCTGGTGATCATGTGCGCTCCCAGGTCTTGCCAAACATGCCACGCGGCCAAAAGAAGATGATCAACAAAAACACGACGAAGATGGCGGTGTTCTGCAACTGGTAGGGCAAAACCAAGGTGGACATTTGCTGCACCACACCAATCAGCAGGCCGCCCCAGAAGGCGCCCAGAATGCTGCCCAACCCGCCGAGCACAACGCCGGCAAACATGACGATCACAAAGTCAAAACCAATGTAGGGCTGAAACGCCTGGGTGGTGGCGATCAAGCCGCCGCCAATCGCGGTGATGCCAACGCCCAGGCCAAATGCCAGGCGGTGGGAGCGGTCCACGTCCACGCCGACATAAGCGGCGGCAATCGGGTTGTCAGCCGCAGCACGCAGTGTTTTGCCCAGGTGGGAGCGGGCGAGAAACCAATACAGCGCCAGCGCCAAAATAACTGAAATGACAAAGCTGATGCTGCGCGCCTGGTTGATGAAGACCGAGCCCAGCTCCCAGGATTCTCGCGACATGGGCGTTTGAATCGACGTTGGCAGCGAACCAAACACAATCAGACCGCCGTTTTGAAGGATGAGCGAGACGCCCAAGGTCAAAATGATCTGGGTGTAATGCCCTTCACCTTCGGCGCCTGCCACACGCGCGCCGGTTGCGCGGGCGATGAGGTGACGGTGCAGCAACCAGCCCAGCAAAAAGACAATCGGCCCGGCCAGCAAGGCCCCCGCCACCGGCCCGGCATACGGCCCGAACAAGGCCATCAAACCCAGCCAGGAGACGAGGTAAAAAGCCGAATACATGCCCAGCATCATGAAGTCGCCGTGCGCGAAGTTGACAACGCGCATCACGCCAAAAATGATGCCCAGGCCCACACACATCAGGCCGTAGGTGCCGCCCACGAGGAGGCCGGCTGCGAGCGCCTGCAAAAAATCGAGAACCATGCCGGGCATTGCAAGAACCTCTTCTTTGTGCGGTCAACACATTGCAGACAGGCTTTGCAGCGCGCCCGCAATTGATGACCTACGTTGACTTGTCTCCACCGCTTTTATTTTGTGCCGCATCACCCTGTGAGCCGACGATTTCATGTTACTTCAAAATCCGCAGCGTCTTGGCGCGGGTGGGCAGGTGGGCAGCCTTCAGTGGGCCAGGCCATCACAAGCCATGCGCCACCAGCTCGCCGCCATCGACCACCAATACCGTTCCTGTGATGAAGGCCGCTTCATCCGAATGCAAAAAAAGCGCGGCGTTGGCGACATCCCAGCCGGTGCCCATTTTGCGGCCAAGCGGAATGCGGCTGTCGCGCGACGCAATCACTTCTTCACGGGAGCGGCCTTGTCCCACCCTGGCTTCAATGGCCATCGGCGTGTTCATCAAGCCCGGCAAAATCGCATTGGCGCGAATGCCAAAACCGGCATTGGCCGCAGCAATGTTTTCAGTCAAAGCGATCAACGCGGCCTTCATGGTTTTGTAGCCGAGCAAAGGATAGGCCTGCGCCGCGGCGAGCGAAGAAATGTTGACGATGGAACCCTGGCCCTGGCTGCGAAAAATGGGCAAAGTGTGTTTGATGGAGAACCAGGCGCTCTTCAAATTCACGGCGAAGCTGCGGTCGAAAGCAGCCTCGGTGAGGGTGTCGGCGCTGGCGTCGCCCAGGGCGATGCTGGCGCCCACGTTGTTGTGCAACAGGTCGATGCGCCCGTGCTTCTTGCTCACCGCTGCGATCACAGCGCTGACCGCTTCTTCATTCGTCACATCAGCCTGCATCGCAACCGCGTTTCCCTGTGCCGCTGTGATCATTCGCACGGTTTCTTCGGCAAGGCTTAGGTCGCGGTCAACCACGGTCACCAGGGCGCCTTCGCGCGCCAACACCATGGCGGTGGCCCGGCCATTGCCCACTGTTTGGCCCGGCGTTTGACCCCCGCCAAATACGATCGCAACCTTGCCTTCGACGCGTCCTGCCATGGGATTCTCCTGAAAAAGGAAATGTGATTTCCGGTGAGTGAAGTTTGTGGGTCTTGCCTCGCGGCAAGTGTCAGGCGCTTGCGAACGGAAACTCGGCCAGCAACACCTGGTACTCCGGCTCGTTGTCGATTTGCATGGTGGCCAGGAAGCGCACCACAGCGTTGTAGAAGGAGATGATCAACACCAGATCGGTCAGGTGCTCCGGGTTCAGGTGGGCGCTGAGTTTGGCCCAAGTGGCGTCAGAGGCGGCCAGCCCAGTGGTCATTTCGCGTGCTGCGAGAAGCACGGCGCAGGTCAGTTCATCTAAGCCGCTGGGTTCACCCGCGGTTTCCAGGGCGATGCCGCGCAAGTCGGCGTCTGACACACCAAAATCACGCCCGATCTTGATGTGGTGCGTGTATTCATAAACTGAGCGCGTCAGGTAGCCCACCTGGATGATCGCCATTTCACGCAAGCGGGCGTCCAGCGGGCTGTCCCAGCGGATGTATTCGCCCAAACCGTGAAAGGCGCGCGCGCCGTTCGGGCTGTGGGTCATCGCTCGGAACAGATTGATCGGGCGTTTGAGCAGGTCTTGGTTCTCGGGCGCGAGGTCAGACGGGTTGAGGTAGGGCAGGCGGGCCATGGGGAGATCCTGTGGGTTCGGGTGGAAAGGGGGCCGATGTCAGGGCAAACCTACGCCGGGCACGTCAACCCGCATGACTTCAATGCAGCCCGATTTTTTCTCAGCGATGGCCGGGCCGCTGCCGGTGTTGGTTACCACAAACATCGTCTGGCGATCCGCGCCGCCGAGCATGCAGGCGAACGAGCGGCGCTCGCCGGTGTGGATTGTTTGCGCCACCCGGCCTCCTTCAAAAACACGCAGCACACTGTCACCCTGGGGGTTGGTGACCCACACCGCGCCTTCAGCGTCCAGGCAAATGCCGTCGGGGAAACACCCTGGCGTTTCGGCAAACACGCGGCGGCGAGTGAGGCCGCCATCGGGCTGGATGTCAAACGCTGTAAGCCGGTTCGCGAAAGTCTCCCCAACGATCAATGTCTTGCCGTCAGGCGTGATGGCCATGCCATTGGGAAACATCAGGTCTTGCGCCACGTTGGAGACGCTGCCATCGGCGCCGACCAAGGCCAAGCCGGTGGTGCGCGCGGGCGCGCCGTTGTGCCGGTCATAACCGAAGTTGCCGACATAAGCCCGGCCTTCTGCATCCACCACCATGTCGTTGCACGGGCCGCCTGCGTATGCGGCGAGGTCAGCGTACAGGTGGGTTTGTTGGCCGTCAAAGCGCAGCACACGTTTGTCCAGCATCGACACCACGAGCAGATCGCCCGCCGCCGTCCAACCCAGGCCTGATGGCCGCTGGGGCACTTCAACGATCGTCTGGGCGCGGCCCGCCAGATCGACCGTCATCACTCGGTGCGAATAGAAATCGGAAAACCACAGTTTGTTATCGCGCCAGCGGGGCGCTTCGCCAAAGGTGAGGCCACCGAGCAGCAGTTCGAGATGGTTGGTGGGCATTACAGCGGCTCCGTCAACGAAACAATCTCCAGACCTGCCGGGCCGGCAGGGCGGTATTGGCTGCGCGCAATCGGGTCATGGCCAGCGATGATGTGTTCGGGCGAGTCGGCCAGTTTTTCGATCAACTCATAGCCGTTGAGCATGTCGGCCATGTCAACCACGATGGGAAAGGGCGAACGCCGCCGCTGGTTCTCCAGGTAGTGCGACGCATCGGAGGCCAGCACGATCCAGCCGCGTTGTGTATGCACCCGCACGATCTGCAGGCCGCGCGTGTGGCCGCCGACCCAATGCACGGTGAGGCCGCTGCGCAGTTCGTAGTCACCTTCGTGGAAATCAACCCGGCCGTCAAAATTGGCCATCACCAGGTCACACACGTCGCGTGCGTCGTAGGCGTGGTTGCAAAACGCGTGGCGCATGTCTTTGCCGGTGGCGTAAGACATTTCGCGCTCTTGCAGGTGAAACCGCGTGCCTTTGAGCAGGGCGGTGTTGCCCGCGTGGTCGTAATGCGCGTGGGTGATGATGGTCTCGCGGATGTCTTCAAGTTTGATGCCCGCCGCTTTGAGGGAGCTGATCGGGCAGCGCAGGAAATCGCGTTTGCGCTTCTTGGCGGCTTCCTCGCTGAAGCCGGTATCGACCAGAATGGTTTCGTCGCCTGATTTCAAAAACCAGACAAAATAGTCCATGTCCATGGCTTCGTCATGCAGGTCATGCGCGATGAAGTTGTCGTTGCGACGCCGATGATGGGTGGCGTAACGCATGGCAAAAGCTTCCCAGATTCGCAAGCTCATGAAGTCAGTCTCCTCAAAGGAATGGATCGAACCCCGGCACTGAACCGGAACACTGAACGGTCTAAGACTGCTTCAGTTGCTCTTTGACAAATTTGAACATCGCCGTGTGGTCTGCGCCGGGAGCCAGCGCGCCCTCCGCCTGCTGCCAGGTTTGCAGGCACCCGGCAGCAAAACCGCCCGGCGTTCCCATGCGTTCGATGAAGCCTTGCGCAGTCGTCAAGTCCTTGCGCATCAGCGCCATGGCAAAGCCCGAATTGAAAGCGCCTGACAACATGAAGTTGTCCACTTTGACATCGGTGGTGTTGTTTTTGCCGGTGGACGCGTTGAAGACCTGGTTGGCCAAATGCGGGTCGATGCCGAATTTCTCGGCCGCCACCAACGCTTCACAAACAGCTAGCAGGCCTGCCGCAGAGACATAGTTGTTCAACGCTTTGACAGCGTGGCCTGAGCCTGAGCTGCCGACATGCACCAGCGTTTTGCCCATGGCGGCCATCAACGGCATGGCCTGGTCAACCGCTGCCTTGTCGCCGCCCATCATGATCGACAGCGTGGCGCTCAGCGCCCGTTTGACGCCGCCTGACACCGGCGCATCGACAAACGGTATCGCCAGAGCCGCCAACTTGGCCGCGTTCTCCCTGGTGTGTACCGGGTCAGAGGAGCCCATGTCGATCAGCAGTTGGCCGGGTCGCATTTGTGCTGCCAACCCAGTGCCATCCGACCACAACAACGCATCGACGATGCGGCTGTCTGGCAGCATCAAGATGAGCGATGAGCAGCTTTGCGCCACTTGTGCCGTGGAAGCCGCAGCCGTGAAACCTGGCGCGTCGGCGAACTGCGCCACTGCTTTCGGATTCAGGTCGAAACCGAGCACGGAAAACCCGGCCTGCAACAGGCTGCGGGTCATCGGCACCCCCATCTGCCCCAGGCCAATGAAGCCGACCACAGGTGCGGCCATGCTCAGATGCCCATTTCTTTGAACACTTCCCTGGCCCCCCGGAAGCTGTCAATGGCGGCAGGCACGCCGCAATAAACGGCGGTTTGCAGCAGCACCTCGCGGATGTCGTCTTTGCTCAAGCCGTTGTTGATGGCGCCGCGCACATGCAGTTTGAGTTCATGCGGCCGGTTCAGCGCGGTCAACATCGAGAGGTTGATGATGCTGCGGGTGCGCCGGTCTAGCCCAGGGCGGTTCCAGATGGCGTCCCAGCAATATTCGGTAACCAGCTCTTGCATGGGTTGGTTGAAGTCGTCGGCGTTCTTGATGGCGGCGTCAACATAGTCGGCGCCGAGCACTTCGCGGCGGGTTTTCAGGCCTTTGTCAAATGAGTCTTTGTTCATGGGGATTCTCCAGTTGGTTGGGTTGAGGATTGGGTTTGAGACTTGAACACGCCCAGCGCGGCGCGCTCGGCATTCAACACATGTTTGAGGGCCATCTTTTGCGCGCCTTTGGCGTCACGGGCCTGGATGCACAGAAGCAGAGCGTTGATTTCTTCGAGGCTTCGCGGCAGCCGGTTGGGCATCATTAACGATGTGGCGCGCAGCAAGCTCACACGCGCAAGCAGGCCACCGAGGATTTCTCCGACCAGCGCATTGCCTGAGCCTTTGAGGAGAATTTGGTAGAACTCGGCCTTGGCCTGCAACACCGCGGCCATGAGATTTTTGCCTCCCGCGTCGCTCAGGCGGCGCACAGCGCGGGCCAGGCTTTTGATTTCGGCGTCACTCGCCGTGCGTGCAAATTCATGCGCCGCAAAACCCTCGAGCAGGCCGCGCAACGCGTACAGGTCCCGCGCTTCAGCCAGTGTGATCGAAGCCACCTCGGGCCCCCGATGCGGAACGATGACGATCAGTTTCTCGGCTTCAAGCCGACGCAGCGCCTCACGAAGAGAAGGGCGGCTGACGCCCAACATTTCGCACAGCTCGCGTTCAACCAGTTTCTCGCCCGCCTTGAGTTGCCCGCCCACAATCGCCTGGCGCAAGTTGTTTTCAACTTGCGCACGCAGTGTTTCGGGTTGTGCCAATGCCAAAGCGGTGACCATCAGCCATCTTACTATTGTCAGACAATCTGGCAAAAGTAAGTGGGGTCTGGCCCATTTCAGAGGTTCAACTGCGCGATAAATGCATCTGATCGAGCCGCCAGCGCAAGGTGTCGATCCGGTCTTCGCCGAAAAACGGCTCGCCGTTGAGGGCAAAAGTCGGCACGCCCCAGTGCCCGGCGGCAGCCAACGCGGCGTGGTTGCTTTCGACTTCTTCTTGGTGGGAGGCTGGGTTGGCAATGGCCGCGTCCATGGCCGCCAGATCCACCCCGGCGCGTTGTGCCGCCTGCGCCAAATGGTCGCCCTGGTGCCAGTCCCGTGTGCCACCAAAGATGAGGCTGGAAACCTCGTGCGCAAAGGCCAGACCGTGGCCGCGCCGCTGCGCTTCCACACCCAAGTGGGTGAGACGGTGAATGTAAGGTTGTTCTGCAGCGATGCGGTAGGTCTGCAGGTCTTGCACGATCGGGTCGGGCGAAGGCCATTTGTGCGGCATGCCAAGCATCTGGGCGCGGCGCACCCAATCCATGCCGATGTAACGCGCCCGCTTGAGGTTGTCAGGGCTGAAGAAGGCCGGGTCGCGCACGGCCAGGGGCAAGACCGGGCGAAATCGGATTTGCACTTTGTAGTCGCGCTCCAGGCGAATCGCGCCGGGCACGGCCAAGTAGGAATAGGGGCTGCGGAATGACCAGAAGAGGTCAATCAATGCTGTCATGGGCTCGGACTCCAAAGATGGCGTTGCATGAAATTCTCCCGGCGCGACAGGCCAGGCTTCAGCCTTGCCGCGCGCCCGTCGGCCACAAAACCGGCGTGGCCCGTTTGTAGGCGAGGTAGCCCGCATCAGCGCCCCAGCGTTTGTCGGCGCTGGCTTCTAGCAGGGGCACGCCGCTGACTTTGGTGAGCAGCAATGTGACGAACAGCGGTGAGAGAACCGCCAGCCATTGCCAGCCCCCTAGCATCGGCACACATAGGATGAAGATACCCACCCACAGCACGATTTCACCGGCATAGTTGGGGTGGCGCGAGCGGGCCCACAAGCCGGATTGGATGAACTTGCCGGCGTTGGCCGGGTCGGCGCGGAACTGGCGCTTTTGCCAGTCGGCAATCACTTCCGTGGCAAAACCCAGTGCCCAAATTGCGGCGCCCGCCAATGTCCAAACAGTGGTTGAATGCCACTGGGGAGAGGCCACCGCGATCAGCACCGGCAGCAGTGTCAAAAACACCCACAGGCCTTGCAACGTCCAGGAGACGGCGAAGCGCAGGAACGAGGTCTTGATCTGCGCGAAACGTTTGTCCGAGCCGTCTTTGTGAACCCGCAGAAACAGGAACGAGCCCAGGCGCACTGCCCACAGCCCGCACAGCGCCAGCAGCAACACATCGGCCCAAGAGCGCGGCGGGCCGAATTTGGCGACACTGGCCAGCAGCAGCAGGTAGGTGGCGCTGCCCGTGAGGTCATAGAACTTTTCGGTTTTCAGCAGGTAAGCCGGCACGAAGGCGGCCCATTGGACAGCGAATGACAATACCGCCAAAAACGCCAGCAGCGGCCAGCCAAAGGCGGTGACGCCGCCGCGACCGGCCGCCCAGGCGGCCAAGACGCCGATGGCGACGGCAATGAGGATGACGAAAAAGGCGCGGAGGTTTTTGTTGGTCATGCTTTGAAAAATTGAGAAGGACGATTCAAAACCGGTGTAAACCCATGCTACCAAATATATAGCAAGAATTGGCCATTTTCCGTGACTTGGATATCAAAAAAGCTTCAGACACCAAAAAAATCGCCAAAATTTTCCATAAAGTTAATATGGGTATTAACACTTGGACTCATCGTATTCATTGAGGCCGGAAAAAAGGAAATCTGTATAACAAACTTTCTACGGGCCGAGCAAAAAATCGACACGTTAGAAGAGCGCGTACGCCACGATCTCGGTTGACGAAAGGGTTCAGCAAGCTTCGAAACCTTGCTCATGCGACGTGCCCGGGAGCTTTTTTAACTGCCTCGTTAGGCCGCATTTTAAAAACGCACCAAGCGAGCGCAATGCTACCGATCATGGTATTCTGAGTTGCGCACCCTTAGTGACCCTCGTAACGTAACTTTGGAGAAATGCCAATGAATTTGAAGCAAATCTACTGTCCCTTCCCAGGTGATGCTACGTTGATCAGTGCCTGTGATCAGATTGTTAAGGGACACAACTCGAAGCACACATTGGATCAGTTCAAGAAGGGTGTTCTCACGCCAGGGAGCAAGGTCCTTGGTGGGTTGTCGATGTTCCAGCAACTGTACATCGTGGCCCACGGCGCGGCGGGGGCAGACAACATCTACGATGACGGGGGAGGGGCGTTGACTGTTTTCGAATTGGCAAAACAGTTAAAAGAGCAAGGACTCACCAGCCGAATTCGCAAGGTGAAGCTATACGCATGTCAAGGTGGTTCACAAGGGCACGCCTCGACGGCCAAAAAGTTGAAAGACGCAATGCGCCTGGCGGGCTTTACTAACGTGGACACCTATGGCTACACGATGGATCTCGCCCAAGGCGCACTGACGGACGAGGGCAGCAAGGCCGCATTCCCAAATGCCCACAATGACGATGACGCGAGGGGAGCGAAGTCTGTTCGCGTCAGGTTCTGAGTTCAAGACGTTTCGTCCAGTGCGGGCTCGATGCAACTTGACGAATAACGTTTGTCCGCAGCCCCGCTTTGCAAGCCAATGGACGCCGACCCAAACGCGGCGGGTAAACCTTGCTGGACTGAATCGCCGCTCTGATTGCCGCGCTCTTGAATGCCACGCCGACTCACCCAAGCATGCATTGGGCGAAATCAGTCGCTACTAAAATAATAGCTTCTCACGCTGATTTTGCGAGACTTGCGGCGCCAAAATTCTATGGGTTTCAAAAAATCTCGTCTGAGTCAGCAAAATATTGATAAGAGTATCAACAATTTAGTTCGCCAAAGAAGCAGGCCGTCAAAACCTTAGGCCATCAACCCATCAAGGCGTTCCAGACATTTTCCGCTGTGGCGGGCGCAACCAACCGCACGGCGGGCCGATTCGCTTCACCTATGGAATCCCGCGCATTCGCGATGGCATCCCGTAGCGCCTCGTACACGCTCAAACACAACATAAACGGCGGCTCACCCACGGCTTTGCTGCCAAACACGTTGTCCTCGCGGTTCGGCTCGGGCCACAGGTCTACCTTGAAGTGGCGCGGCACGTCGCCAGCGGTAGGGATCTTGTAGGTGCTGGGGGCGTGGGTGGTGAGCAGGCCTTTGTCGTTCCACACCAGTTGCTCGGTGGTGAGCCAGCCCATGCCCTGGATGAAGCCGCCTTCAATCTGGCCGATGTCGATGGCCGGGTTGATGCTGCGCCCCACGTCGTGCAAGATGTCCACCTTGACCACGCGGCTCTCGCCGGTGAGGGTGTCGATGGCCACCTGCGTGCAGGCGGCGCCGTATGCGAAGTAGTAGAAGGGTCGCCCCGTCAAAGTGGTTTTGTCGTAGTGGATTTTGGGTGTGCGGTAAAAGCCGTCGCTCCACAGCTGGATGCGGTTGGCGTAGGCCAGGGCCACCACGGCATCAAAACTTCTCGTGTTGGCGGGGGAGGTGACTTTGCCGTCTGCAAATCGCACCGCGCCCGCGCCGCAACTGTCAAGCCCGCTGACAAACGCCGCCAGGTTGTCGCGCACATTGCGTGCTGCGAATTGCGCGGCTCGGCCATTCAAGTCGGTGCCGGCCGAGGCGGCGGTGGCCGAGGCGTTGGGGATTTTGCTGGTGTCACTGGCGGTGATAAGCACCCGTTCATAGGGCACGCCCAACTCGTCGGCGACGATTTGGCAGACCTTGGTGTGCAGGCCCTGGCCCATCTCGGTGCCGCCATGGTTCACCTGCACGCTGCCGTCCATGTACACATGCACGAGCGCGCCCGCCTGGTTGAACAAGGTGGCAGTAAAGCTGATGCCAAATTTGACGGGCGTGAGGGCGATGCCGCGTTTGATGATGTCGTGGCTGGTATTCCAGGCGGCCACGGCGGCGCGCTCGCGTTGGTAGTTCGACGAGGCTTCGAGCTGCGAGATCAATGGGGCCAAGATGTTGTCGTCCACCTTCATTTGGTAATGGGTGGTGTGGCGTGTATCAAGTTCGTACAGGTTGCGTCGGCGCACCGCCAGCGGATCAAGCTTCAACCGCCGCGCGATGTCGCCCATGATGGCTTCAATGACGATCATGCCCTGCGGCCCGCCGAAGCCGCGAAAGGCGGTGTGGCTTTGGGTGTTGAGTTTGCAGCGGTAAGAGGCGATTTCCACGTCTTCCAAGAAGTAGGCGTTGTCAGCATGGAAGACAGCGCGGTCGGCCACCGGGCCGCTCAAATCGGCGCTGAAACCGCAGTTCACCGCCATCATCAGTTGCAGGCCGCACAGGCGGCCGGTGTCGTCAAAACCTGCCGTGTAGGCGTATTCAAACGGATGGCGTTTGCCGGTGATCAAAAAGTCGTCATCGCGGTCCAGCCGCAGCTTCACCGGGCACTTGAACTGGCGCGCCGCCAGCGCCGCCCACACGGCTGATTGCCCGGCCTGCGTTTCTTTGCCGCCGAAACCGCCGCCCATGCGGCGGCATTCCACTTTCACGGCATGGTTCTCCAGCCCGAGCGCGTGCGCCACCCAGTGTTGCACTTCACCGGGGTGCTGCGTGCTGCTGAAGATCTGCCACTGGTTTTGCTCGTGCGGCACGGCGTAGGCGACCTGGCCTTCAAGGTAAAAGTGCTCCTGGCCGCCGACTTCGAGTGTGCCTGTGAGTGTGTGCGGCGCGCGGGCCAAAGCTGCTGCCGCATCGCCACGTTTCACAAATACCGGTGGCAACACGTAGTTTTTTTGCTTCAGCGCTTCTTTCACGCTCAAGACAGCGGGCAATGCGTCAACTTGCAGTTTCACCTTGCGCGCCGCTTTGCGGGCTTGCATGAAGGAGTCCGCGATGACCAAGCCGACCACCTGGCCAATGTGCTGCACCGAGTCCGCCGCGAATATCGGCTCGTCGCCGATGAACGAGGCCAGCATGCTGTGGCCTTGCAGGTCGCTCGCCAGCACGGCACCGCGCACGCCCGGCATGGCGAGCGCCGCGCGGGTGTCGATGCCCAGCAACTTGCCGTGCGCCACGTCAGACATGATCGGCGCGGCAAACAGCGTGCCCTTGATTTCGGCGATGTCATCAATGTAAGTGGCCAGGCCCTGCACCTGGGCGGCGGCGCTTTCGTGCGGGATCGAGCGGCCTGAGGCAGTCACGGCAGCACCTCTTCAAGCCAGCCCGACTCCAGGTTGATATTGGCGCCTCCCTGGCTCTCCAGCCAGAAGCGTTGCAGCAGGTTGGCCAGCACCTGGCTGCGGTAGCCGCTGCTGGCGCGCATGTCG
Organism: Rhodoferax sp.; assembly: GCA_031428695.1. Lineage (GTDB taxonomy): Bacteria > Pseudomonadota > Gammaproteobacteria > Burkholderiales > Burkholderiaceae_C > JANYCG01. Next base: position 11,754 of record JANOYE010000269.1, read on the forward strand.
GAAATGGGGGAGAACTCCGCGCGCAGAACTGCTTGAGCCGCCTTCACGTTGGTTTGAGTCCAGGGCTGCCCCAGCAGCGCGGCTTCCGTCTTGAGGGCGCGCATGGGGGTGGCCGCAACGCCGCCTGCGCCGACGCTGGCAGATATCACAACGCCACCTTCAATTTTCAAATTGATGACCAGGCACACTGCAGAAATATCGTCTTCAAATCGCTTGGAGATTTTGTAGGCGCGCAGGAATTCCCTCGACGTCCCTTCACTCGGCGCCGGCAACGGCACTTTGACCCAAGCCAGCACTTCGTCGGCTTGCAGAAGCGTTTTGCGGTAACCGGTGTAGAAATCTTCAATCTTCAGCTCGCGGTGAAGCGCGCGGCCATCGACCCAGCGCATCAACACGATGCTGGAATTCAATGCGATCAAAAGTGGCATGGAGTCGCCAATCGGCGAGCCGTTGACCACGTTGCCGCCCAACGTGCCCGAGTTGCGCACCGGCAGGCCAGCGAAGCGGCCAAAGAAGGGCGTGAGCTGCGGGCGGCTTTCGGCGATGGCTTCAAAGGCGCTGGTGAGCGACGCGGCGGCGCCGATGGCGAGGTGGCGCCCATACCGCTCAATGCGTCGCAGTTCGGCCACCTGAGTGACATCGATCACCTCATCAAAATCCATGTGCAACTTGTTGACCCACAGGCCGACATCGGTACACCCGGCCACGATTTGTGCCTTGGGGCGCGCCGCGCGGACTTGCAGCAGTTCGGCCAAGGTTTGGGGCAACTTATAAGAAAAATCAGGCTGTAAGTCACGAATAATGTGGGTAAGCAGCTCCAGTTTTTGTAGCATCTCATTTTCGTCAAGGCGGGCTGGCGGCAGGCTCGCCATGGTTTGCGCAGCGTCCAAAATCGGCCGGTAGCCGGTGCAGCGGCACAGGTTGCCCGAGAGGTCGTGTTGCGCGGTTTCGCGCGTTACCGTCTCGCCGCGGCACACGCGGTTTTGGTAGGTGGCAAACAGGCTCATCACAAAACCCGGCGTGCAAAACCCGCACTGCGAGCCAAAACAATTCACCATGCTTTGTTGTGCCGGGTGCAAGACAGCGCCCCCACGCTGGGCCGCTTGCGCGGGTCGCTGCCCCCGAAGAGGGCCGTCCTCGCCTTGGGGCGGCCCGGCGGCGAGGCAGCCAGTGGTCGGCGCAATGTCTTCCACCGTCCACAAGGCTTTGCCGTCAATCGCGTGGGCGAAACGAATGCAGCTGTTCACCGAGGTGTATTGAATGTGGCCGTCCACCGTCTCACCCAGCACCACGGTGCAGGCGCCGCAATCCCCCTCGTTGCAGCCTTCTTTGGTGCCGACACACTTCAAATCTTCGCGCAGCACCTGCAACAGCGTGCGGGTGGCTGGCACATTCTCCAGCGTTACAACTTCGCCGCGTCTGATAAAGTGAATTGGTGCAAACGTCATGGTTTCGGCATTTTGACAGGCAAACAGACCCTTCACACGTTATGAGTACTGTGCATTCAACGCCCCGGCTTGAACTGACCGGCATCACCAAACGTTACCCCTCGGTGGTCGCCAACAGTGAGGTGTCGCTGCGGGTGATGCCGGGAGAAACCCACGCCGTGCTGGGCGAAAACGGCGCAGGCAAATCAACGCTGATGAAAATCATCTACGGCTCGGTCAAGCCCGATGCTGGCACGGTGGCGTTCAATGGCAAAGTCGTGCATATCCGCAACCCGCAAGAAGCGCGGGCACTGGGCATCAGCATGGTGTTCCAGCATTTCAGCCTGTTTGACACCATCACCGTGGCGGAGAACGTGTGGCTGGGTTTGAGCAAATCCCTGAGCCTGGCGGCGGTCACCCAGTCCATCACCGAGAAGGCGGCGCAATACGGGCTGGACATCGACCCGGCGCGCCCGGTGCATACGCTGGGGGTGGGCGAGATGCAGCGGGTCGAGATCATCCGCGCGCTCTTGACCAACCCACAACTGTTGATTTTGGACGAGCCGACTTCGGTGCTCACGCCCCAAGCCGTAGAAAAATTATTTGTGGTGCTGAAAAAACTCGCTTCCGAGGGCTGCAGCATCCTCTACATCAGCCACAAACTGCATGAAATCCGCGAGTTGTGCAACGCCTGCACGGTGTTGCGCGGAGGCAAAGTCACGGGCGTGTGCAACCCGGCCGAAGAAACCAACGCGTCGCTGTCACGTTTGATGATTGGCGCCGAGCCGCCGCAGCTGGTACACCGCGCGTTGCAGGCGGGTGCGCCGGTGTTGACGGTGCAAAGGCTCACACTGGCGCGCGAAGACCAGTTTGGCGTTGATTTGGACGGCATCAGTTTGACGGTGCGTGCTGGTGAAGTGGTGGGCATCGCCGGGGTCTCTGGCAATGGGCAGCGTGAGTTGTTGTTTGCACTTTCGGGGGAAGACACACGTGCGCCCGCAAACTCCCTGCGCTTGGGAGATGTAGATATTTCCCAAGCCAACCCGCAGCAGCGGCGCAAATTGGGCCTGCATTTTGTGCCTGAAGAGCGCCTCGGCCGCGGTGCCGTGCCCACCCTGAGCCTGGCGCACAACCTGATGTTGACGCGCAGCGAAGCCATCGCAACGGGCCGGTTCGGGCTGGGCTGGATCAAGGTGAAACAACTGCAAACCCAGGCGGCCGAGGTGATCCGCCAGTTCAACGTGAAGGCGGGCGGGCCAAGGTCGGCGGCGCGTTCTTTGTCTGGAGGCAATTTGCAAAAGTTCATTGTGGGCCGCGAGATTGACGCCCAACCCAAATTGCTGATCGTCTCGCAGCCGACTTGGGGTGTGGACGTGGGCGCGTCGGCGCAAATTCGCGGCGCGATTTTGGCGCTGCGCGACGCCGGTTGCGCCGTGCTGGTGGTCAGTGAAGAGTTGGACGAATTGTTTGAAGTGAGTGACCGCCTGCATGTGATTGCGCGCGGGCGGCTCAGCCCCTCGGTGCCAGTGGCCGAGGCCACGGTTGAAAAAATCGGCGAGTGGATGAGTGGCTTGTGGCACGAAGACGTGCAGGCGCGCCTGGCGAAAATGCCCTCCGAGGGTGAGTCCGCGCATGGCTGAATTCAGCTCGAAATTTCGAGTTCGGCTCGAAGCCCGGCCAGAGCCTTCCAGCATCTGGACTTATGCCTCGCCGTTGTTGGCGCTGCTGGTCACCGTGGCCATTGGCGTCCTCATGTTCGTGGCCTTGGGCAAAGACCCGCTCAAGGGGTTGGAGATGTTTTTCTGGCTGCCGATCAAGAGCGGCTACGCCATTGGTGAGCTGCTGGTCAAGGCGACGCCGTTGCTGTTGATCGCGCTGGGCCTGGCGGTGTGTTTTCGCGCCAATGTATGGAACATCGGTGCTGAGGGCCAGTACATTCTTGGCGCGATTTTTGCGGGCGGTGTTGCCTTGTTGGCCGCCAAGAATGGCAGCAGCTGGATAGTGTTGCCAGTGATTTTGGCCGGCATTCTGGGCGGCATGGTGTGGGCGGCCATCACGGCTTTTCTGCGCGACAAATTCAATGCCAATGAAATCTTGGTGAGTTTGATGCTGGTTTATGTGGCGGTCCAATTGCTCGGGTACATCGTCACCGGGCCGTGGAAAGACCCGCAGGGCTACAACTTCCCGCAAACCAAGACCTTTGAAGCCGCCACCCGCATCCCGCGCCTGTTCACCGGCTCGCGCGTGAGCATTGGCACGTTGATGGCGCTGGCGGGCGTGGTGCTGGCCTGGGTGTTTTTGTTTCGCACCCGCGCCGGTTTTGCGCAACAGGTGGGCGGCCTGGCCCCGGCGGCGGCGCGTTACGCCGGTTTCTCCTCGCGCAAAGCATTGTGGACGGCGCTGCTTGTTTCGGGCGGCATGGCGGGCCTGGCAGGCGCGCTGGAAGTGGCCGGGCCGATTGGCCAGCTCACGCCGCAGTTGCCAGCGGGTTATGGTTTTGCCGCCATCATCGTGGCCTTTGTCGGGCGGCTGCATCCCGTCGGCATGGTGTTTTCGGCGATCCTGATGAGCATGTTTTACATCGGCGGCGAGATGGCGCAGTCGCGCCTGGGGCTGACCAAATCCCTCACCGGCGTGTTCCAGGGCCTGCTGCTGTTCAGTTTGCTGGCTTGTGACACCTTGATCAACTACAAAATCAAAATCGGGAGGGGCACCTGATGGACTCCTACGCGCTCTTGATCGCCGCCATGCTCAATGCCGGCACTGTGCTGGCCATCGCCTCGCTGGGCTTGTTGATCAACGAGAAAGTCGGCATCGTCAACCTCGGCGCCGAAGGCATGATGTTGTGCGCGGCGATTGCCGGTTTCGCCACCGTGGTGCAGACCGGCAACGACTGGCTGGGTTTTGCCGCTGGCATGGGCGCGGGGGCCGGCTTGGCGCTGATTTTCGGCTTGTTGGTGATCTGGCTCAACACCAACCAATACGCCACCGGGTTAGCGCTCACACTGTTTGGCACCGGCTTCTCAGCGTTCGTGGGCACGGCTTTTGTGCAGGCCAGAATGCCCGAACGCACGGGTTATGCGGTGCCGTTTTTGGGTGATATTCCGCTGATCGGCCCGGCGCTGTTCCGCCATCACCCCATGGTTTATTTCGCCGTGTTTTTGACCCTGGCGCTGATCTGGTTTTTGTACCGCACCCGCAGCGGCCTGGTGCTCAGGAGCGTGGGCGAAAGCCCCGAGTCGGCCCACGCCTTGGGTTACCCGGTGCGGCGCATTCGGCTGTTGGCCGTGGTGGTGGGCGGGGCTTTGTGCGGCCTGGCGGGCGCGTACCTCTCGGTGATCTACACGCCTTTGTGGGTGGAGGGCATGGTGGCGGGCAAGGGCTGGATCGCCCTGGCGCTCACCACCTTTGCGACTTGGCGCCCGGCACGGGTTTTGCTTGGCGCTTACCTGTTTGGCGGCGTGACCATGTTGCAGTTCCATTTGCAGGGCATTGGCGTCGAGGTGGCGAGCGAATTTTTGACGATGTTGCCCTACCTCGCCACCATTTTGGTGCTGGCCCTGATATCACGCAACCCGCAATGGATCAAGGTCAACATGCCCGCCAGCATTGGAAAACCCTTCTATCCGGGCGCTTGAAGCTGGGGTATATTTTTGCGGCGGATAATTTATCTGCAACGCGAATTTTCGATGCCAATAATTTCACTCGTTCCAACTCTCAATCATCAGGACAAAAAATGACAGATCTGCAAAAACGCTCTTGGCTCCGGATTGCTGCCCTCACCGCAGTGGCGGGTGCCGTTTTGGCCGGCTGCGGCAAAAAAGAAGAAGCCAAACCGGCAGCGCCAGCCCCAGCGCCTGCGGCCTCGGCTGCGGCAGCGCCACCACCGCCCCCGCCCAAACCCGAGCCGTTGAAAATCGCCTTTGCCTATGTTGGCCCGGTCGGCGACGGCGGTTGGACTTTTGCCCACGACAACGCGCGCAAAGCCATCGAGAAAGAGTTCGGCGACAAAGTCAAAACCTCCTTCGTTGAAAACGTGCCCGAGTCTGGCGACGCCGAGCGTGTGTTGCGCGACATGGCCACCCAAGGCAACAAGCTGATTTTCGGCACCACCTTTGGCTACATGGAGCCCATGCTCAAAGTGGCGCCTGATTTCAAAGACGTGAAGTTCGAACACGCCACCGGCTACAAACAAGCCGACAACATGCGCACCTACGACAGCCGCACCTACGAAGGCGCCTACATGGCCGGCATCATCGCGGGCAAGATGACCAAGAGCAACACCCTGGGCATCGTCGCGTCAATCCCGATCCCCGAGGTGATCCGCAACATCAACAGCTTCACTCTGGGCGCTCAAATGAGCAACCCGAAGATCAAAACCAAGGTGATCTGGGTCAACGGCTGGTTTGACCCGCCGAAAGAAACCGAAGCCGCCACCGCCTTGATCAATGGCGGCGCCGACGTTCTGTTCCAGAACACCGACTCGCCCGCTGTGCTGAAAACGGCAGAAGCCAAAGGCAAACGCGCCTTCGGCTGGGACTCCGACATGACCGCCTACGGCCCCAAAGCGCACCTGGCCTCGGCCGTCATCAACTGGGGCCCTTACTACATCAAAGCCACCAAAGAAGCGCTGGACGGCTCCTGGAAGGGCGGCAGCGGCATCTGGTGGGGCGTGAAAGAAGGCGCGATCGACATCGTCTCCCTGGCGGAAGACATCCCGGCTGACACCAAAGCCAAAGTGGCCGAAGTGAAGAAGGGCCTGGCCGATGGCAGCTACAGCATCTGGAAAGGCCCGATCATGGGGCAAGATGGCAAGGCCATGGTCGCCAAAGACGCCGTGGGCGACGACAAATGGCTCAGCGGCATGAATGCTTATGTCAAAGGTGTGGAAGGCAAAGTGCCTGGCGGCGACAAGAAGTAGTTCGGCTACTGCGCGGGCTTCATGCGTCGTTGCGCGGTGCTCGGAATCCTCATGGACATTTAGTCCATTCCGGTTCCTGTGCTCCGTGCGCCTAGCCTGAAACCCGCTCGCTACGCCTCACCTTTGGCGTCGCAAAGGCTGCTGAAAGGCAGCCTTTTTCTATTGAAGAACGGGAATGATTGAAAGAACCCATTGGCACCCCGTGGCGCTGGCCGACGATGTGGCAGGTCAGCCCCTGGCCGCCACTTTGCTGAATCGCCCGCTGGTGTTGTGGCGCGATGGCGCTGGCGTGGCGCACGCTTGGGCTGACCAATGCCCGCATCGTGGCTCGAAATTGTCTCTGGGGAAAATCGTCAACGGCAAGCTTGAATGTGGCTACCACGGCTGGTTGTTTGAGGGCAGTGGTCAGTGCGTACATGTGCCCGCGTTGCCTGCGTTCAAGCCGCCCGCATCGCACTGCGCGCGTGTGTACGAGGCGCGTGAGGAGTATGGGCTGGTGTGGGTGCGCTTGCAGCCTGCGGGCGAGGCCGCCAATGCCGCTACCGAACTGCCAGCGTTCGCCGCAGAGGCCGACCCGCAACTGCGCAAACTCAACTGCGGCCCGTATGACGTGGCCGCCAGCGCGCCGCGCATTGTGGAGAACTTTCTCGACATGGCGCATTTCGGTTTTGTACACGAAGGCCTGCTCGGCTCGCGTGCCAACACGGCCATTGCCGACTACAACGTGACGACCACGCCCCACGGTCTCCTGGCCACGCAATGCCGCGCCTGGCAGCCGCAGTCCAATGTGCATTCAACGGCCCCTGCGCAGGTGGAATACACCTACGAAGTCACCGCGCCGTACACAGCGGTGTTGACCAAGGTGCCAGAACCTTCTGTGGCGCGGGCAAGTGTCGCTGTGGCGGCAGGCGCTGGCACGGTTTCAGGCGCAAGCGGTTACCGCGAATCCATCGCACTCTTCATTTGTCCCGTCACCCCTGAATCCAGCCGTGTTTGGTTCCGCCTGGCCGTGGCCGATTTCGATTCGCCCGATCAAAAGCTGCGAGACTTCCAACACACCATCTTCATGCAGGACAAGCCGGTGCTTGAATCACAATCGCCCCAACGCCTGCCGCTGGATTTGCGCGCCGAATTACACACAGCGGCGGACAAGGCGTCGTCGGCATACCGGCGCCATTTGCAACAACTGGGCATCACTTTTGGAGTCTGCTGATGAACACTGCCGCTTCTGTCCACAACCTGAAGGTCAAAGAAGTCGCCCCGGATCGTCTGCCCACGCTCTTGCGCGCCATGCCCAAGGCGGAACTGCACATGCACATTGAAGGCTCGCTGGAGCCTGAGATGATTTTCGAGCTGGCCCGGCGCAACCAGATGCAGATGGCCTACGCCGACGTGGCGGCTTTGCGCAGCGCTTACCAGTTCACCAAACTACAGGATTTTTTGGACGTTTACCATACCGGCACCACCGTTTTGAGGAAGGAGCAAGACTTCTACGACATGGCCTTCGCTTACCTGCAACGGGCGGCGCAAGACAACGTCATCCACGCTGAAATTTTCTTCGACACGCAAACCCATGTCGGCCACGGCTTGAGCCCCGAGGTGGTCATCAACGGCCTGCACCGCGCCTGTGTGGATGCGCAGACCCAGCTCGGCTTAAGCGCCTCGCTCATCATGTGTTTTCTGCGCCACCTGAGCGAAGCCGAGGCCTTTGAGGCGCTGGAGCAGGCCCTGCCGCTGCGCGACAAAATCGTCGGCATCGGGCTGGCTTCGAGCGAACTGGGCCACCCGCCGGAGAAATTCACCAAGGTGTTCGCGCGTTGCCGAGACCTCGGCTTTCGGCTCGTGGCGCACGCCGGTGAAGAGGGCCCGCCCGCGTACATCTGGGGCGCGCTGGACGCGTTGAAGGTGGAGCGCATCGACCACGGCGTGCAGGCCTTCAACGATGCGGCGCTGATGCAACGCTTGGCCAAAGAGAAGATTCCGTTGACCGTGTGCCCGCTGTCCAACCTGAAACTGCAAGTCTTCAAAACCCTCGCGAACCACAACATCGGCCAGATGATGGAGGCCGGCATTGTGGCCACCATCAACTCCGACGACCCGGCCTACTTTGGCGGCTACATCAACGAGAATTTCACGCAGACTTTTGCCGCGTTGGGCCTCACCGCACAACACGCCTGGCAATTGGGGCACAACAGTTTTGAGGCGAGTTTTGTTGAGGCCAGTGTGAAGCGGACAATGCAGGACAAGCTTCAGGCGTGTTTTGAAAGTTTTCGCTAGACGGTGAAGACCAACAAGTTCTAAAAAAATAGAACGAAAAAAGTTCAACAAAACTAAAGCTTGTCTAAGTCACGAATTTATTAGATTTATTGCTACTGTTTATATACTAAATTCTATATATAAATAGTCAATTAATTGTATTTGATAGTTATTAAACGAATTTTATAAAGGACTCTCAAACATGGGTGCGCAATGGAAAGCCAAGGGCAAGGAGCTGGCGGCCAATGCCAAGGGCAAACTTTTTGGCCGCTTGGCAAAAGACATCATGATCGCCGCGCGCAGCGGGGCCGACCCCGCCTCGAACTCGCGTTTGCGCCTGGTGGTGGAGCAGGCGCGCAAGGTTTCCATGCCGAAAGAAACGCTGGAGCGCGCCATCAAAAAAGGCGCCGGGCTCACCGGTGAAGCGGTGCATTTTGAACACGTCATCTACGAAGGTTTCGCGCCGCACCGCGTGCCGGTGATGGTCGAGTGCCTGACAGACAACGTCAACCGCACGGCACCCGAAATGCGCGTGTTGTTCCGCAAAGGGCAAATGGGCGCGTCAGGCTCGGTGTCGTGGGATTTTGACCATGTCGGCATGATTGAAGCCGAGCCGGCAACGGCAGGTGCCAAGCCAGACCCGGAAGAGGCCGCCATCGAAGCCGGCGCGCAAGACATCGAGCCGGGCGAAGAAGCGGGCGTCACCGTGTTTTTGACCGACGCCGCCGACCTTGATCTCGTCAGCCGCGCCTTGCCCGCGCAGGGCTTCAAAGTGCTCTCCGCCAAACTCGGCTACAAGCCCAAAAACCCGGTGGATCCAGCGACTTTGAGCGCCGCCGATCTGGAAGAAGTCGAAGCCTTCCTCGCCGCCATTGATGCCAATGACGATGTTCAGAATATCTTTGCGGGGCTGGCTTAGCCTGAAATACCTTTCATGGTCTGGGGTCCTGCATGGGACTCATGAAAGGTAGGTTGACTCAGTCTATGGCTTATTGGCCGAATGAATCTTCTTTCGTTCAACCGCTGTTCGAAATCCAGAATTCCACAGTCCGGCGTGGCTAGGCCGGTGAGGCCGGGGTGGGTAGCTCCGCGAATGTCACCCGCCGCGACAAACGTCCTCCCCGGTAGTAAAGGTTCTGCGCGCGTCTCCTTCTTTATTTCGCTGCGCCACCCACCCCGACCTCACCGGCAATCACGATCTGTCTTCTGCAACGGTTGAACACCCGCCCGTCAACAAGAGCGAGCACGCGATCAACGACGCTGGTGCCTTCCAGGGCGACCGAAGCGGTTCGGTAATATGAGTGACGCCGAAGGGCGAAATACAGCCGCGCAATGAGTGCCGTGGCGGCCTGATCTACCCCGGCTCAATGTCCAAAAAACCGGAGGATCGCAATTGTCAGCATTTCCGAAAATATCTATGAGTCTCGTGAACCGCCTCCGGTCGGCTATTCAATACATAGCGTCGGAAAAAATGAGGGCGGTGGGTTATGTGTCTGCAATGGGTTGAATGCAGTGATGAAAGACCTGACCCAATGCTGTTCACCGCTGTTCATCGCGTAACCTTTGCGCCCGCCCACGTGCTGCCTACGCCGTGCCGTCGGGCAATTCAATTTGAACCATTGCCATGCTTTGGCCTCCTGGAAAAGGAAACTTTCATACTCGTTGCCGTCCAGAAACGGCCCATCAGCATCCTGGGCTGTTTCGGTAATACCCGCTAACGTAGGTGCCGTTGGATCGGTAGTAGCCGTTCACCCAAATCTTGAAGCAAGTCAGGGGTGTTGAAGGCGCAATAGGCGTCACTGTTGGCGCCGGGCTTGGAGCTATAGAAGGCGTCACGATGGGTGCTGGGTTCCCCTCCCATGACGGAGAGTTGCTGTTGCATGTTGGAACCTGCGCATCAACCCCGTTCCGATACACCCAAGGTGGGGTGGCAGCTTGCGACCATAAGCCAAGGTCTTTGCCCTGCGCATCAGCCTGCGCGGCTTCAAATGAGTTCCTGGTCGTGGCAGCAATCTCGCATTGGTAGGCCTTGTAGTACCAGGCTGCGCCGTTTGCCACCTGATTCAGGTTCGCATAGATACAGGTGTCTGTAAACACCGACCCTACGATTCGTCCATACTTGTCAACCTTTGAGTAAGTGACCGTCACGTTCTTCCCGAGAACAAGGTTGGCGAGCGTCTGCCTCGCCTGTGCCCCATAAGTTTGCGCAAGCTCGGGAGCGTCGATGCTGTCAAGTCTGATGTTCTGCGAGTTGACCGTGATGGTGTCACCGTCGTGAACAGACTGGACGGTGCCGTTGAGGGATTTAGTACCCGTGGCAAATCCGCAGACTGTCGAGGTGACCTTTGTCGCTAGAGTCGCAGATGCCGCCAGCAAATTGTCGTTCGGTGCGGTGGCTGTGAGTGAGACCTCGGCGTCTGGTACTGGCTGGGGGGCGGCTCCGCCACCCCCACCCCCGCATGCAGTGAGAAGTATGGCCATCGCCAAGGCTATGCTTTTCACAGGTTCCTCCCTTAATATAAGAACGAGCTAACGGTTCCTTTTGGGAGGAAAAATCAGACTAGACGCAGGTGCAATTTGAGATGAAACCCATCAATTCACCTGCGCGCCACACTGGCGTACTAGCTTACCCTATTCGCCCGTCAGTAGCAGCCAGGTGGCCTGGAAGGAGGAAAGGGTCAGAGGAGGAAAGGGTCAGATCTTTCTTCATCACATCCAATCCATTGCCGAAACAAAGCCCATAGCTCCAATTTTTCCTTTACTGCACGGCGATCCTTCGCCCTGTAGCGCCCCTCGTGTTATCGAAGCGCACCCATCGCGCTGGACGGCAGCCGAGCCGTTGCGGGACGGCAAGCTTCCACTACGGGCAAGGTTCCAGCTTCAAAGTCTTGTAAATTTCGGGCAAATTCGCCTGCAGGTCACGAAAAACTTGCGTAAGCAGCTGCGTTTTTAGTAGAGACTGAGATCGCTCAAATCAGACCCGAGTGAGCCTGTGAGACTAGGCAGGGGGTTGGTATTCAGCGCTGGCACAGGCGCAACGCCAACCGGATCAGGTCGATGGGGCATTCAGCGCAGCGGCATAAGCGCACCGACGACAACAGTGCACTAGCACGGTTAGGAGGCGTAACGACCTGCACGGATGATTTGAAAATGGAATCAAACCACCACCGGCTCCGGCTCGAGCATGATGCCAAAACGCTCGTAAACGCTGGTCTGGATCGACTGGGCCAAGAGCATCACTTCGCCGCCGGTTGCGCACAAAGCCGGGTCGGAACCCGCGCCGCCTCGGTTCACCAGCACCAGCGCCTGGCGCTCATACACACCGGCCTGGCCGACTGATTTGCCCTTCCAGCCGCAGGCGTCGATGAGCCAGCCGGCGGCGAGCTTCACCTTTCCGTCGGCCAACTGGTAATGCACGATTTTTGGGTCGCGCGCGATGATGTCGGCGCACTGCTCTTTGCTCACGGTGGGATTCTTAAAGAAGCTGCCAGCGTTGCCGAGCACGGCCGGGTCGGGCAATTTGGCGCGTCGGATCTCGCACAC
>JANOYE010000270.1:0-3509 GCA_031428695.1 Rhodoferax sp.
ACGGACCTGGCCTTGTCCCTGGTGAATGAAGCTGGTTTGAAGGGCGGGGATGTCCAAAGCGCCGAGATTCGCCTGCCGCCTTACGCGCATCGCCTGGTCGGCCATGCCTTCGCGCCGGGCGCCAACCCGCGCGTCGATGCGCAGTTCAGCGCCGCCTACTGTGTGGCCAATGCCTTTGTGCGCGGCTCCTCGCGCCTGCAACACTTCACACCCGCTGAAGTGGCAAACCCGCAAGTGCGCAGCCTGATCAGCCGCATCAGCGTGCTGGCCGACCCGGCAATGGATGCGCGCGGCCACACTGCGGTCGATCTGGACGTGACGACCCGTAGCGGGCAGGTTTACAAACGCGCCCTCGATATCGCGCCCGGCTTTCCCGGCGCCGACCTGACTGACGCCCAGCACGAAGTCCGCTTTCGCGAGTGCATGGCGTATGCGCCGAGGCCGCTGCCGGACGGCAAGCGTGACCAGGTTCTTGCGGCGTTGCAGGACTTGCCTGGGCTGCCGGATGCGCGGGTGTTGGCGGGGTTGTTGAGTTGGGTGGTTTGAATTTCCAACTGCGCAGCCAACGCTTACGTCTGCGACTTCCGGCTTGATCGACGTCCGCCCGCCGACAGGGCCATGCGCATGCGGTTTTGGGGTGGAAGTTCCGCGCGGCCACGAAAAATTCGTGCGACGCGGTGGTCGCGGAATTTTTTGCTGACGCTTTGAAAGGTTGCTACCGCAACGCGTTCCACCCCAAAGCCCGGTCGCATGGCCCTATCACCGGGCTTGATGGGTTAATTGTTTGACTTAAGAGGACCGCAGAGGCTGGCGAAACCAGCCGGAGTGGGTTAGCTTGAATGATGGGATGGACTCCCCCTGTTTTTTGCGCCAAAGTGGCGCCCTGGTTTTCATTGGCGTGGAGATCAGGTTCATTAAACACAAGGAGTCCGACATGAATGCTACTACCGTTGCCGTCGATCTTGCAAAGTCAGTGTTCCAGCTCGCCGTGGCCGATTCATCCTGGCGTGTGGTGGAAACCCACCGCCTCACACGCACCCAGTTCGAACGCTGGTTTGCCAATCGGGATGTCAGCCTGGTCATCATGGAAGCCTGCGGCTCGGCCCACCACTGGGCGCGCTGGTTGAATGGGCTGGGCATTGAAGTGCGCCTGCTGCCGGCCCAGTACATCCGCGCTTACGTCAAACGCAATAAGACCGATGCCGCCGACGCAGCGGCCCTGCTGGAAGCCGCCCGCGCTTCAGACATCCGCCCGGTGCGCGTCAAATCCATCGAGCAACAAGCCCTGCAAGGCATGCACCGCATCCGCAGCCTGTGGATGGGCACCCGCACCAGCCGCATCAACGCCCTGCGTGGTTTCTGCCGGGAGTTTGGCATTGCGATTCCTGTAGGCGCCCGCACCGGCATCGAAGCCATCAGCCGGGTGCTGGCCGATCCGGGCACGGCCGTGCCCGATCTGATCCGCGGTACAGCCAAGCTGCTGATTGAAGAAATCCGCCTCTTGGAAGCCCGCATTGCCCAACTGGAGCGCGAACTGGCCGCATTGGCCCGCCTCAGCCCGGCCTGCACCACCTTGCTCTCGATTCCCGGCATTGGCTTGCTCACGGCTACCGCATTGGTTGCAGCCACCTCGGGCGATGTCAGCCACTTCAAGGATGCGCGCCACTTCGCCAGCTGGTTTGGACTGACGCCCAAGGAATACAGCTCGGGCAACAACCGATTCCTGGGGCGCATCTCCAAGAAAGGGGATCGTTATCTGCGCATGCTGCTCACGCATGGGGCCAGGAGTGTGCTGCGTGCGGCCAAGGTGGCCGACGCGGCCGGGCGCGAGGTTTGCGGCGTGCGACGCTGGGCGCTGGATGTGCAGGCAAGGGGCAACCACAACAAGGCGGCGTGTGCGCTGGCCAACAAGCTGGCGCGGATTTGTTATGCCACGCTGCGCGACAAGACGCCGTTTGGTGAACCCGCCGTGCGGCTTGGCAAGAAGATCAACAGGGAGAGTTTTGTGATGCCTGCTTGACTGCCAACATCCAAAACAGCCGCCATCAAGAAGAATTGAACATCCATCCACGCTTGCGGCGAGATTGATCGACCATCATGGCCAACCGGGTACACCCCACACCGACAGACGCCGATAACTCTTCCGGCAGCTTGCCTGCCGCTTGTAACGATTGGCGCATCGGTGACGCAGATTCCATGTCGGCACGGACCACAACAGAGTCCACTTCAGATGCCGGATATACGACTGCAGGCGATTCCCAAACAGCCAAACTATTGATCAGTTTCTTGCGCTTTGGGGGGAGTCCATATAGGAAAGGTTAGCCGTCACGGTTAAGCGCAGTAAGGACATAGCCAAACAACTCGGAAGCGCGATTAGTTGAACCGATGGCACCATGCTTTCTGGCCTCTGCCTTGTGTTCAAGAGCATTCGATCCCGCGTAGAAGACAAGAGGGGTTCTATTGCCGGAGCTGCGAAGCTGATCCAGCAGGGTATAGCCCGCCCGTGGATCTGGTGGGCGCCCCATATCGGAAATGATCACGTTAAACTTCTGCTTCGCCACGAGGTCCAGAGCCTCGTCTGTCGACGTTGCGAGTATGAAGGAGAGGCCAAGCGCTTCGAGAGACTGGCGTTCGTAGATGTTGTTATCCGGCCGGTCGTCCACCCATAGCGCCGTGGCTTTGCTTGCGCGACGTATGACCTGAGCATTAACCGACCCTGCGACGACGGCTGCTGCTTCTCCCGCGCGCTGCGCGGCAGAACTAGGTGTCTCATTTGCGTCGGGGTGGGAAACAGAGGCTGCTACTAGGGCTGCCGCAGCCTCAGCTTGCTTACGTTTGGCTGTTGCTTCAAAGCCGCCGCCCTTGAAAGTGAACTCACCGAGGCTAGAGAAGAATTCCTTTAACGCGGGCCCGAAGCGCAAAAGTACGAAACCCGCCACAGTTGGCCAGACAAGGACGCCGAGCAACTTCGTGACGGAGTCAATCAGTTTGACGAAGTCATCAACATTCATTGCAGGCTCCTTTGACGGCTAACGCAATGTATGCCGCAAAACCTGCCGATGACAGAAGTTGTTGTTGTTGTTGTTGTTGCTGATGATGAGGGTCATGACGGTCATCATAACCAGTTGAATTTGTTCGAGCATTTCAAATTCACTGCATGTAAATGCTGTTAGCAAGCAATCTATGAAACCCGACATGTCAAAGCCAGGGTCGAGCGCTATTTGCACTACACCGCCTGTCTTTCAAACGACAAAGCGAGCGCGGTGATCGGGCCATGCGACCGGGCTTTGGGGTGGAACGCGTTGCGGTAGCGGCCTTTCAAAGCGTCAGCAAAAAATTCCGCGACCACCGTGTCGCACGAATTTTTCCAACCCGCGCGGAACTTCCACTCCAAAACCGCATGCGCATGGTCCGGTCGCCGCGCGGATCCTCACAAGCAGCCGCCACAAAAGCAGCGCGGCAAGCTCGGACTTAGTAATTAACATGGGTATTAACATTTTGCCAAAAAA
>JANOYE010000271.1:0-2609 GCA_031428695.1 Rhodoferax sp.
ACGAGGCCCAGCCACAGGCCGCGCGTGACCTGCGCGCTCTGGGCGGAAGCACTGACGGTTGCGGCGCTCACAGGCGGGTCATCCAGACGGCGGTTGCAACCAAGACCGCCGCCATCGCGCGGTTGAACCACAACAGGCGCGCGCCCTGCGCCAACCATTGGCGCAAGAGTGAGCCCATGGCCGCGTAACTCAAATTGCTGGCCAGGCCAAAAGCGATCATCAGCGGCAAGATGACGGCAAACCGGGCCATCAAGTCAGCGCGCCCAGCCAGCCATCCGGCGGCGACGGTGAGCGCCAGCAGCCAGGCTTTGATGTTCAAAAACTGCAGCGCCACGCCTTGCCAAAACGTCACATTGAACTGCGCCGCGTTGGCCTCGCTCAAGTGGCCCGTCTGGCTGAGTTTGTAGGCCAGCCACAGCAGGTAGGCGATGCCCACGCCTTGTATCGCGATGCGCAAACCAGGCACCGCCACCACCGCAGCGCCCGCGCCAAACACGCACAGCGTGAACAAAATGCCCCAACCCAGCGGCACGGCGAAGACAAACCGCAACGCCCGCTTGAAGCCGAAGTTGGCCGCCAGCGCGGTCGAAAGCGTGGTGTTGGGGCCCGGCGTGAAGCTGGCGGCGGTACACAGGAGCAGGAGGGCGGTGAATTCCGGGGCGGTGAATTCGGCGGTCGTCATGAAAGTACTTTATCGCTAGAATCAACACAGTAGCAATACAGTATTGGAAACATTTCAATAAACTGTACTGCCCGTTTTGACCGCACAAGTTGAACCTCGGCGCAGCCTGCATGGCCGCCCATGCGCACCCTCGGTTCGAAATGTGATGAAAAGGAACCAGCCATGTTGATGAAAACCGCTTCTGTCACGCTCGCCGAGCAGCTTTGCAACCGCATTGCCGAACGCATCCACACCCGCCTGCTGGCCCCCGGCGCGCGGCTGCCTTCCGTGCGCCAATGCGCACAGCAGCAGGGCGTGAGCCCGTCCACCGTGGTGTCCGCTTATGACCAGTTGCTGGCGCAGGGTTTGGTCGAGGCGCGGCCCCACCGGGGGTTTTATGTCAGGGATAAAATATACGTTCATAATAATTCGACATCAAGTCACGAATTAAATGGATTTTCAGCTACTAATTATGAATCAAAAGCGATTGAAAAATCGTCGATAAAATTCACACAAGCGCAAAAACACGTTCCTGTTAATGCCACCGCGTTGATTAGGGGCATGTTCCAAGGCAACAACAGCAAACCCCAGCCCGGCATGGGCGTGTTCCCGCCAGATTGGTTGCAAACCGCCTTCCTGGGGGCGGCCGTGCGCAAGGTCACCAGCGGCGCGGCGCTGGATGCTTATTCGCTGCAATACGGCGAACCTGGCGGTGACGGCGGCCTGCGCAATACGCTGTCAAAAAAACTCGCCGCCATCAATGTGCAAGCCGCACCTGGCCAGATCATCACCACCGTTGGCGCCACCCATGCGCTGGACATTGTGAGCCGCACCTTGCTGCGCGCGGGCGACTGTGTGATGGTCGAAGAGCCCGGCTGGGCCATTGAATTCGCGCGATTGGCCGCGCTGGGCCTGCGCATCCTGCCGGTGCCGCGCGGGCCTGAGGGGCCAGATCTTGCTGTGATGGCGAAATACTGCGAGCTGCACCAGCCCAAGTTGTTTGTGAGTGTGAGCGTGTTGCACAACCCCACCGGTTTTTGCCTGTCGCCCGGCGCCGCGCACCGCGTGTTGCAACTGGCCAACCAGCACAATTTCCACATCGTTGAAGACGACACCTACAGCCACCTCGCCGCCGAACACGCCACCCGCCTGTGCGCGCTGGATGGCTTGCAGCGCACGATCTACGTAAGCGGTTTCGCCAAAATTCTCGCGCCCGGCTGGCGCGTGGGTTACCTCGCCGCGCCGCAAAATTTGGTCGAACGCCTGACTGACACCAAGCTGCTGGCCACGCTCACGACGCCCGCGCTGTTGGAGAAAGCCTTGGCCTGGTGCATCGACCAAGGCCAGTTTCACCGCCATGCAGCGCGCATCCGCGCCCGCTTGGATGAAGCACGCACAAGAAGCGTGAAACTCGCCATGAAGTCCGGCTGCGCGTTTGCCGCGCCGCCAGCGGGTTTGTTTGGCTGGGTTGATACAGGGGTTGACACGGATGCGCTGTCGCAACGCGCTTTGGACGAAGGTTATCTGCTGGCCCCCGGCGCGTTGTTCCATGCCGAGCGGCAGCCCAGCACCTTGATGCGCATCAACTTCGCGACGACGCAGGAGGCGGGGTTCTGGAAGGTGTTTGAGAGGTTGCGTTTGGAGATGTGAGCGCGTGAACTGCATTGCCTTTCGGGCTGGCGGTGGCTGAATTCAGGATCACTGGCCGATTGGGTTCCGTGTTTCTTGCAACGCCGTCGGCCTCCGGCCAAGCGCCCCGCCGCCGCTCCTCATAAGTCGCAGGCGTTCCGCTATCGCTCCACTGGCACCACAAATCGTCGGGACGGCGGGGCGCATGGCTGGCGGCTGAAGGGTTGGTTGGTGGGCCATCAGCGAAGCCGAGCCGCCGGTATAAACGGGAAGTCGAGAATCCAAAAAGTGACCGTGAAAACGGGTCAAATCCAATCTA
>JANOYE010000272.1:0-4729 GCA_031428695.1 Rhodoferax sp.
TCTTGGCCGAGGATCACGACCTTGACCTCGTTCAAAGGCGTGAGTTGCAGCGAGCGAAACGGTGCTGGCGGGTAGATCAAGGCGTTTTGGGCCAACCGACCCTTCAGAAAATCACCCAGTTTTCGAGCCGAACCAGTTGCCTGAAACGCCGACAAGACGGGCTGCCAATCTGGCGCGACAGGCCAAGTATTTGGCTCCCAGTTCATCAGTTTTTCACCAGAAAAGGTCAATATATTAATACCTAAAAATTAAAAGATAATAATCACTATCAAGTCACGTATTTAAATCATCTATTGCTATCGTAAATATCACATTTAATCGTAAAAATTCAGATAGCATTTGAAATAAACGAATTTTTTACCGCGCAAACTTCACCCCAGGTTGAACATCGCCGCCAAGGCCTGCCCCGGATCGTCCGCCCGCATGAACGCTTCGCCGACCAGAAACGCGTTCACCCCCGCCGCGCCCATTCGCAACACGTCGTCGCGGGTGACGATGCCGCTTTCTGACACCACCAGCCGCTGGCCGTCGCTCAATTCGGGCATGTCTTTGACCATTTGAAGCGTTGTCGCAAGCGTCACCTCAAACGTCTTCAAGTTACGGTTGTTGATGCCAAACAACGGCGTTTTGAGCCTCAACGCGCGCTCGGCCTCGGCACGGTCGTGTACCTCGACCAGCACGGCCATGTCGAGTGACTGGGCAATGGCTTCCAGATCAGCCAGTTGCGCGTCGTCCAAGCAGGCAGCAATCAACAAAATGCAGTCCGCGCCCATCGCGCGGGATTCGTAGATTTGGTACGCGTCCACCATGAAATCCTTGCGCAATACGGGCAATTGGCAGGAGGCGCGGGCCTGTTTCAAATAATCGGGCTGGCCCTGAAAAAACTGGCGATCCGTCAGCACTGAGAGGCAGGCCGCGCCGTTCTCGGCGTAACTTTGCGCGATGTCCGCCGGGATGAAGTCCTCGCGAATCACGCCTTTGGACGGGCTGGCCTTTTTGATTTCGGCGATGACGGCCGGTTTGCCGGCTTTGACTTTGGCGCGTAGCGCGCCGACGAAGTCACGCGTCAAAACACGCGACTCGGCATCGGCCCGCATCGCTGCCAGCGGCAGTTTTTGCATCGCCGCCGCGATTTCTTCGCGTTTGACGGCGATGATTTTGTCCAGAATATCAGACATGGCGTCAGGCTTTCAGCAGTTGCGACAACGCGGCGAGCTGGTCGAGCCGGGCCCGAGCGGCTCCTGATTCAACAGCTGTTTGCGCACGTTTTATACCCGCTTCAATCGAATTCACCACATTGGCGGCATACAGCGCAGCGCCTGCATTCAGCACCACAATGTCTTTGGCCGGGCCACTGGTGTTGTCCAGAACGCCCATCAGCATGGCTTTGGACTGCTCGGGCGTTTCCACCCGCAAGGCGCGGTTGCTGGTCATGGCGAACCCAAAATCTTCGGGGTGGATTTCATACTCAGTGATCTCGCCGTTTTTCAGCTCGCCGACCATGGTGGCCGCGCCCAGGCTGATCTCGTCCAGGCCGTCGCGGCCATAGACCACAAGCGCGTGTTCGGCACCCAGGCGCTGCAAGGCGCGCACCTGGATACCGACCAGGTCGGAGTGGAAAACCCCCATCAAGATATTCGGCGCCGAGGCCGGGTTCGTGAGCGGCCCCAAGATGTTGAAGATGGTGCGCACACCGAGTTCCTTGCGAATCGGCGCGACGTTTTTCATCGCCGGGTGGTGGTTCGGCGCAAACATGAAACCCACGCCCACCTCAGAAATGCAGCGGGCGATCTGCTGAGGGCTCAGGTTGATGTTGACACCCAGCGCCTCCATCACATCGGCGCTGCCGCTTTTGCTGCTCACACTTCTGCCGCCGTGTTTGCTCACCTTGGCGCCCGCCGCCGCCGCCACAAACATCGCGCAGGTGGAGATGTTGAAGGTGTGTGAACCGTCGCCGCCCGTGCCCACAATGTCCACCAGATGGGTTTTGTCGGCCACATGCACCTTGGTGGAGAACTCGCGCATCACCTGCGCCGCCGCCGTGATCTCGCCGATGGTTTCCTTCTTCACCCGCAGGCCGGTGATGAGCGCCGCCATCATCACGGGCGAGAGCTCGCCGGCCATGATCTGGCGCACCACGTGCAACATTTCGTCGTGAAAAATCTCACGGTGTTCGATGGTTCGCAAGAGCGCTTCTTGCGGGCTGATTTTGTGCGAATCGGGCATGACTGTTCCTCTGTTGATCAGGTTGCGTGGCTGGTTTTTGACCGGCTAAATTCGATTCTCGGCAAGCGCGAGCCGGATGCCGAAATAGACAAACAGCCCGCCCGCCGCGCGCTGCAGCCACGTCGTGACGCGGCCCACGCCCGTGATGCCCGTTGACAAACGCCGCGACACCCAAGCGGCAGCAAGCGCGTATCCGACATTGACCGGCACTGAGTTGAGATTGAACAACAAACCCAGGAGCAAAAAGCTCAAGGTTTTGTTGGGCGCGTCCGGCGCGATGAACTGCGGCAAAAAGGCCAGGAAAAACACGGCCACCTTGGGGTTCAGTGCGTTCGTCCAAAAGCCTTGTTTAAAAATGGTGAAAAGGGCTTTGGATTCTTCAGGCACGGCGGGCGGCGCCTGCAAATCACCGGTCGCCATGGTTTCCGCAGGCGGCTTCGGGGCGCGCGCCAGCAACATCGACACACCGACATACACCAGGTAAGCCGCGCCTATCCATTTCAAACCCGTGAATGCGGCGCTTGACGCTGCGATGACAGCGCTCACCCCGACAGCGGCCGCCACGATGTGCACGCAGCAGCCGGCTGTGATGCCCAGCGCCGCCACCACACCCGCACGCGCACTTCGCATGCCATGGGCGACGATGAACAACACATCGGGCCCCGGCGTGAGGTTCAGCACGAGGCCGGCAATGATGAAGAGATGGAGGTTGTCAATGCCCATGGCGTTCAGCCTTTGAAAAACCCGCGCACGGCAGCAATGGCGCGCTCAATGCCGTCTGCATTCACGTCCAGATGGGTGACAAACCGCAGTTTGTAGAGCCCGGTGACAAGAATGCCCTGCGTCTTCAGATGCGCGACGAATTGCGCGGCCTTGCCACGCGCCGCGCCCGCCAGATCCACAAACACGATATTGGTCTGCGGCGCTTCGACCTTCAAACCCTCAATGCCCGCGATGCCCTCGGCGAAGCGTCTGGCCAGCAGGTGGTCGCCAGCCAGCCGGGCCACGTGGTGGTCCAGTGCGTAAATGCCCGCGCCCGCCAGCACACCCGCTTGGCGCATGCCGCCGCCGGCCATTTTTCGGATGCGGTGCGCCCGGCCAATGAGCGCGCGCGAACCGCACAAGACGGAACCCACGGGCGTGCCCAGGCCTTTGCTCAAACACACCGAAACGCTGTCAAAACACTGCGCAATCTGCTTGGCCTCGGCATAAGGATCGCTCTTTTTGGCCGTCGCCTGCGCCACTGCCGCGTTGAACAAACGCGCGCCGTCGAGGTGGGTGTTGAGGCCCTTGGACTTGGCCAGTTGGGTCGCCTGCTGCAGGTAGTCAAACGGCAGCACCTTGCCGCCAAAGGTGTTCTCCAGCGCCAGTAGCCGGGTGATGGCGAAATGCGCGTCGTCGGGTTTGATGTTGGCCTCGATGTCTTTGAGCGCGAGGCTGCCGTCAGGCTGGTGCTCCAGCGGCTGCGGCTGCACGCTGCCAAACGCCGCCGCGCCGCCGCCTTCCATGCGGTAACAGTGCGCGCCCTGCCCCACGATGTACTCCTCGCCGCGCTGGCAGTGCGCGAGGATGGCGCAGAAGTTGCTCATCGTGCCAGTGGGCACAAACAGCGCCGCTTCAAAGCCGAGCATGGCAGCAAGTTTGTCTTGCAGGGCGTTGACCGTTGGGTCGTCGCCAAAGACGTCGTCGCCCACCGGCGCGGCCATCATTGCCTCGCGCATGGCGGGCGTGGGGCGGGTGACGGTGTCGCTGCGCAGGTCGATGGTGTTGGCCGGGGTGTTTGGAATGATGGAATTTGTCACAATGGTTAAAATTAACTTGCTTGTTAACTATTAAGGTAATAATGCCGAAGTGAGCCGATTTGCGGACGTTTATAAGGAAAACCAACCTCTAAGTCACGGAAAATTTGCGTAAGTAGCTATCATAAATATAGCAACTCAAATCAGGAAGTTTTTCAACATCGCATGCCCGTGTTCGGTGAGGATGGATTCCGGGTGGAACTGCACACCCTCCACCCGAACCGCGTCGGCAAACGCGCTGTGCCGCACGCCCATGATTTCGCCGTCAGTGGTCCAAGCGGTGATTTTCAAGTCGACCGGACAAGTGGCCCGCTCAATCGCCAGGGAATGGTAGCGGTTCACGGTGAATTGCTCTGGCAAGCCAGCGAAAACGCCGCTTTGTGTTGTCGAAATCTGGCTGGTTTTTCCGTGCATCAATTCTTTGGCGCGAACAATCTTGCCGCCAAAGGCCACGCCAATGCTCTGGTGGCCCAGGCAGACGCCCAAAATTGGCAATTTGCCAGAGAAATATTGGATGGCCGCGACCGAGATGCCCGCTTCGTTCGGGGTGCAGGGGCCAGGTGAGACAACCAGCCGATCTGGCTGGCGAGCCGCGATTTCCTCGACCGTGATTTCGTCGTTGCGAAAGACCTCGACCTCGGCACCCAGTTCGCCGAAATACTGAACAAGGTTGTAGGTGAAGCTGTCGTAGTTGTCGATCATCA
>JANOYE010000273.1:0-13406 GCA_031428695.1 Rhodoferax sp.
TTCACCATGCGCCCCACATCGGGCGCTTTGCCGTTCACCGCCACTTTGAGGTATTTTCCAAAACGGCAACGCGCCTGCTCCAAGTCCCAAATTTGGTTGATGGTGAGCTGCATCGCGCCGCCGCCAAAACGGTCTGGCTGCGCTTTTCCCATCACGATGATGAGTTCGTCTTCCTTGAGCAAATTTTTATGCGTGTTGATCAGCGCTTCGTCCACACGGGCGTCGATGCTGCCTGATTTGTCGTCGAGTTTGAACAAGCCGAGTTTGCCGCGCTGCCCGTTGATCACCCTGAAATCGCTGACGATGCCCGCCAGCAATTGCGGCTCGCGGGTGTCGATCAAGTCTTCGATTTGGCGCTTGGCGAACTGCCGCACTTCGCGGGCGACCTCGTCAAACAAATGCCCCGAAAGGTAAAACCCGAGCGCCGTCTTCTCCAGGCTCAATGTTTCCTTCACACCCCAGGGCATGGCTTCCACCAGGTCCGGTTCGCGGGTAGACGCGCCGTGGTTGTCATGGCCGTCATCCGCGCCCATGTCAAACAGCCCGCCCTGGTTGGCATTGGCCTCGGCTGCGGCGGCAAAGTCAGAAGCCCGCTCCACCGAAGCCATCAACGCCGCACGGTTCAAGTGCAATGAATCGAATGCGCCCGCTTTGATGAGCGCTTCGACGCAGCGTTTGTTGATCTTGCTGCGGTCTACCCGCACGTAAAAATCAAACAAGCTGGTGAATGCGCCGCCCTCTTGCCGTGCCGCCACAATGGCCTCAATCGCCTGCTGGCCGGTGCCTTTGATGGCGCCCAGCCCGTAACGCACCACTTTGTTGGACACCGGCTCAAAGCGGTAACTTCCCCGGTTGATGTCGGGCGCGTCAAACGTCAGACCCATCTTTAAAGCGTCTTCAAACAAGGCCTTGAGCTTGTCGGTGTTGTCCATCTCCACCGTCATGTTGGCGCAAAAGAACTCGGCCGTGTAATGCACCTTGAGCCAGGCCGTGTGGTAGGCCAGGAGCGAATAGGCGGCGGCATGCGACTTGTTGAAACCGTAACCCGCGAACTTCTCCATCAGGTCGAAAATTTCGTCGGCCTGGTTGGCGTCGATGTTGTTTTTGGCAGCGCCGGTGCGGAAAATCTCGCGGTGCTCGGCCATCTCCTCGGCCTTCTTCTTGCCCATGGCGCGGCGCAACAGGTCGGCGCCGCCGAGTGAATAACCGCCCAGGATCTGCGCCGTCTGCATCACCTGCTCTTGGTAGACCATGATGCCGTAGGTCTCGGACATCACCGGCTCCAACAACGGGTGCGGAAAGGTCACCGGCACGCGGCCATTCTTGCGCGCGCAGAAATCGGGGATGTTCTCCATCGGGCCGGGGCGGAACATCGCATTGAGCGCAAACAGGTCTTCCAGCCGGGTCGGTTTCGCGTCCACCAGCATGGCGCGCATGCCACGGCTTTCAAACTGGAACACGGCTTCGGTTTTGGCCTCCTGAAACAGGCGGTATGTGGCCGCGTCGTCCAGCGCGATGTCTTCGAAGTTGAAATTCTCCTGGCCTTGGTGGCGCTTGACGATCAACTCTTTGGCGATTTCAAGAATGGTCAGTGTGGCCAGCCCCAAAAAGTCGAACTTCACCAGGCCAATGGCCTCCACGTCGTCTTTGTCGTATTGGCTCACCGCCGAGTCGCTGCCGGGCTGCTGGTAGAGCGGGCAAAAGTCGGTGAGTTTGCCCGGCGCGATCAACACGCCGCCCGCGTGCATGCCGACGTTGCGCGTCAGGCCTTCGAGCTTCTGCGCCAGCTCAAGTAGCGTCTTCACATCGTCTTCGCTGGCGAGGCGCCGCGCCAGCTCAGGCTCGGCCTTGATGGCGCCGTCGATGGTGATGTGTACGCCCGGTTTGTTGGGGATCAACTTGCTGATGCCGTCGCAAAAGGTGTAACTCATGTCCAGCACGCGGCCGACGTCGCGTATCGCCGCGCGCGCGGCCATGGTGCCGAAGGTGACGATTTGGCTTACTGCCTCTTTGCCGTATTTGCCTTTCACGTAGTCGATCACGCGGTCGCGGTTGGCCTGGCAGAAGTCGATGTCGAAGTCGGGCATGGACACCCGCTCGGGGTTCAAGAAGCGCTCAAACAGCAACTTGTATTCCAGCGGGTCAAGATCGGTGATCTTCAATGAATATGCGACCAGCGAGCCTGCACCCGAGCCCCGACCCGGCCCCACCGGGCAGCCATTGTTCTTTGCCCAGTTGATGAAGTCGCCGACGATCAAGAAGTAGCCCGGAAACCCCATCTTCAAAATCGTGTTGATCTCGAATTCAAGCCGCTCCACATAACGCGCGCGCTCCTGCTCGCGCCGCGCCGCGTCCGGGTACAGATGCAGCAGGCGCTCGCTCAAGCCCTCATGCGAGACATGGCGAAAGTACGCCTCGGGTGTGAGTTTTTCGCCATTGACCAAGGGCGTCGGGAACTCCGGCAACTGCGGTTTGCCCAGCACCAAAGACAAGTTGCAGCGTTTCGCGATTTCGGCGGTGTTGGCGATGGCGCTTGGCAAATCGGCAAACAGCGCCTGCATTTGCGCGCTGGTTTTGAAATACTGCTCCCGCGTGAAGCGGCGCACGCGTTTGGCGTTGCCAAGAATTTCACCGTCGGCAATGCACACCCTGGCCTCGTGCGCCTCGTAATCGTCTGGCTGCGCAAACTGCACCGGGTGTGTGGCCACCACCGGCAGCTTCATGCGGGCGGCGAGCTGCACAGCGGCGCCGACATGGGCCTCGTCATCGGCACGGCCTGCGCGTTGCAGCTCGATGTAAAAACGGTGTGGAAACACGGCGGCCAGTTGCAATGCCGCCTCGTGCGCGCGCTCCACGTCGCCCTGCACCAGCGCCTGCCCCACGGCACCCGCTTGCGCGCCAGAAAGCGCAATCAAACCTTCATGGCATTGCCGCAGCCAGGCCAGTTTCACCACCGGCAAGCTCTTCACCACATTTTGCGTGTAGGCCCGCGCCAGCAGCTCGGACAAATTCAAATAGCCCTGCTGGTTTTGCACCAAAAGCACCAACCGCGACGTGGCGGCCGCGTCTTTGCCCAGGCCCTCCAGGTAAACCTCTGCGCCGATGATGGGTTTGACGCCTTTGGCGCGGGTTTCCTTGTAAAACTTGATCGCGCCAAACAGGTTGGAGAGGTCGGTAATGGCCAATGCGGCCTGGGCGTCGGCGGCGGCGGCCTTGACCACGTCGTCGATGCGGTTGGTGCCGTCTACGACGGAAAATTCGGTGTGAAGGCGCAGGTGAAGAAACATCCCTGCATTCTAGAGAGTGGCCCGAGCCGGCAGAAAAGCCTTAGGCACCTCCCACTACGCCAGCTGCCTGGTAGCCATCAATCTCGTGGTCTGCATAACCAGCCTCGCGCAAAACGGCTCGGGTGTGTTCGCCCAGCGCCGGCGGCGGGGTGCCGACAGGGGCCACTTCACCTGAAAACCTAACAGCCCGCGCCACCGTCTTGATCGTGCCAAAGTGGGGGCTGGCATAGTCTTGAACGATGTTTGACGCCACCGTTTGCGGGTGAGCGGCCAACTCTTGCAAATTGTTGACGGGTGCAAATGGCACACCGGCGGCGACAAAGACAAGCTCCCAATGGGCCCGTGAATTCCCGGCAATCAACGGCCTTAAGACGCTCATCAGCGAAGCGTAATTCTCCCGCCGCAACGGGTTGGTGGCGTAAGCTGCGTCAGACGCCAGCTCAGGGCGCTCTATGGCGCCGCAGAACAATTGCCACAACTTGTTGTTGCCGCAGGCAATAAAAACAAAACCGTCACTGGCTTTGAAAGACTCATAGGGCACGTTGTCCGAGATGACGTGTCTGCCACTCTTGGCTGGCGCGGCTTGCCCCTCGGTGCCCCACACCCGTTGCAAGCCCCAAGCCTGCAAAGCCACGGCAGAGTCGGCCAGGCAAACTTCCAGGTAAGCGCCCTCGCCTGTCACGCCGCGCTGAATCAGGGCTGCCAGAATGCCAGCAAAGGCGTTTTGCCCAGTCGTGAAATCGATCAACGGAATGCTCAAACGCGCGGGCGGCGGGCCACCTTCCTCGGGGATTTGCATCATCCCGCTGAAGGCTTGGATGACCGGGTCATAACCTCTGGCCCGCGCCATCGGCCCAGCTTCGCCGAACGCCGAGATGCTGCAATAAACCAGCCGTTTGTTGTCTTCCTTGAGCCGCTCGTACCCAAGCCCAAGCCGATCCATCACGCCCGCGCTGAAATTTTGCAGCACCACATCACTTTGCCGCGCCAGGCGGCGCACGATCTCAATGCCGTCTTTGCTTTTCAGATCGACAACGATGCTGCGTTTGTTTCTGTTGACTACCAGGAACAGCGTTCCCGCGCCGGCTTGGCCCTGGTGCAAGGGTTGCCAGTTTCTGGAATCGTCGCCCGCTTTGGGCTCAATTTTGATGACGTCGGCGCCATAGTCGCCCAGCAATTGGCCACAATGGGGCCCGGCGAAGACGGTGGAAAAGTCCAGCACTCTAATGCCGTTCAAGGCGTTCATTCCTGGCTCCTGAGTGGGTTCAGAGCTGCTTTTCCAGCCAGAAAAACATGCCTGAATCCATTGAATTTAATTGTATAGCTATTTAAAATACACCCCAACATGGCGAGCATTTCATCGATCCCCTCCACAGCCGTCAAATCAACCCCGCGCCGGCGCCCCAAAGCAGCAGAAACCGTAGCGGCGGAGCTGCGGCGCCAAATCGTCACCGGCCGCCTCAAACCTGGCGACAAGCTGCATCCAGAAAACGTTTTGCAGGCCGAGTTTGCGATCTCGCGCCCTACGATGCGGGAAGCCTTGCGCCTGCTTGAGTCCGAGGCGCTCATCAGCATCTCCAGGGGCAAACACGGTGGCGCGCGGGTGAATGCGATTGACCTTGGCGCGGCGGCAAGCCAGGTCGGCGTGTTTTTGCAAATCGCCGGCACCACGCTGCAAGATGTGTGGATGGCCCGCACCATCATCGAGCCGCCTGCGGCAGGACTGCTTGCCGCCCGGCGCGACCCTGCGGCCTTCGCCGCGCTGGAGGCGAACATCGCCGCCGCGCGCGAAGCCTCGCAGGGTGACTTGATTCGTTACGCCGACCTCACCGCAGAATTCTCCATGCTGATCACGCGGCATTGCGGCAACCACACCATCCACATCTTGTCGTCCCTGATCTACAACATCATCCGGCGCCAACACGAAGATGTGACCGAGCGGACGATGACGAAAACAAGTGTGGGCAAATTGCGGCAGGAGAATATTCAAGGCCGCGAGACGGCGCTTGCGTTGATGCGAACCGGCACACCCGCGAGCGTCGAACTGTTTTGGCGCAGACATCTAGAGAACATGCGCGATTTGGTGCTCGCCGCCTACCCGGCGCCGATGACCATCGACGTGTTGAACGAGCCGAACCAGCCCGTTGGCAAGTTGCGCGCTGTGGGTAAAGTCAAGCGAAAGCCGAGACTCGTCAAACCGGCTGCCTGACGGTTTTTCCCCAACCGAGGGTTTCACCAAGCGTCAAACTGCACGCGCGAGCGATCCAACGCGGCCAGGTTGGCGCAGCCCATCAGGGCCATCACGCGGTCGAACTCCTGAGTGAGAATGCTGATCGCCTGGTAGGCGCCCTGCTCGCCGTCCACCGCCACACCCCATAGGGGCGCGCGCCCAGCGAAGACTGCTTTGGCCCCCAACGCCAGCGCCTTGGCGATGTCGCTGCCGCGCCGGATGCCGCTGTCAAGCATCACGTCGGCGCGGCCATTCACGCGCGCGACGATACCGGGCAAGGCCGTGATGGGCGGCACCGAGCTGTCGAGGTTGCGGCCACCGTGGTTGGACACGATCACGGCATCGGCGCCGCATTGAACGGCCTGCTCTGCATCGTCTGGATCGAGAATGCCTTTCACCAACAATGGGCCTTGCCATAGTCGGCGCAGCTCGCGCAGGTCGTCCCAAGTCAGCGAATCGTTTTTGGGCAGGGCGCGCCGCTTGGCTGGCGTGCTCATGAGCGATTGCCTCAGCGCATCGGGCAGGTTTTCGAACTGCGGCATGCCGGAGTCCATCAAGTAGCGCAGCATCACCTCAACCAGCCAGCGCGGATGCGTGGCCAGGTCAAACGCGTTGCGCCGGTTCAAACCGAACGGCAGCGCGAAACCATTGCGCTGGTTGTACTCGCGGTTGGGCATGGCGACGGTGTCCACCGTGACGATCAAGGCTTCAAAACCGGCTGCCTTTGCGCGGTGCACGAGTTGGTGCGACATGGCACGGTCCGGCCACATGTAGAGCTGAAACCAAAGCCGGCCACCCGCGCCCGCGGCCACCTGTTCCATCGAGTTGATGGAGTAGGTCGACAGGGCGAACGGAATGCCCGCCTTGGCCGCTGCCCTGGCGATTTGGGTTTCGCCCTGGTAACACAGCAGCCCGGCGGCGCCAGTTGGGGCGACGGCCAACGGCATGGCGCAGGGCACGCCGAATATCTCGGTGGCAGTAGAGCGCGCGGAGACATCCACCAGCACCTTCGGTTTCAACGCAATGCGCTCGAAAGCCGTGCGGTTGTTGCGCACCGCCAGGTCGTCTTCAGTGCCGCGGTCAACGTATTCAAAAACACCGCGCGGCAGCTTGCGGCGCGCAGCCTCGCGCAGGTCGTCGATATTGAAGGCTGTCATGTCAAGTCATGCGCTGGCAAGCACGGGAAATTGAAGCACCAGCACTTCGGCGCCGCCCGCGCCCGCGTGCAGCGTTGGCTGCTCATCCGCGCTGGCGAAGGCGACGGCCAGTGAATCGGCCTGCCCGGCGCCGATTTGGGTTGAGCCTTGGGTGACGACATAAAACCGGCCGCCATGTTCATTCGCAGCTGGCAAGACATGGCTTTGTCCCGGCGCGATGCGCACCACGTGGGCCGCCAAGCCGTCTTCCCTCGGCGCAATCAGCGCTTCGACCTCGGTGCTGGCCAAACCCGCCAACGCGGCGGCATCAACCCTGCCCTCGGGCGCGCCATGTTGCTGCTCGCGCTTCAAGCCCGACTGCAGGCGTTCGCGCGAGCCGGGCTTGTGAAGGTACCAAGCGCCGGTGTCGCCTGATTTGCGCAACGTGAGGTAAGACACACCTTCGGGCCCCGCAACAATTGGCCCATACGCGGTTTGCGGCGCCGCGTAATGCACACACAGGGGTTTGACCTGGTGCCGGCCAATCGAGCCGTAACCATTGACGATCACTTGGAACTGCTGCTCGACATGAAAATGCGACGGCGTCACCCAGTTCGGGTCTTGCTCGACAAAAAATGCCTGCTCTCCGGGTTGAACCGTCTGGCTGGTCGAAATCAGGTCGGTGATGTGCCCTTCAAACGTGTCCTTGCGGAAGTGTTTGCGGGTGGGCAATGCCTGCTCCCGGGTTTGCATGTTGATCATGTCAATGCTCCTTCATTACATCCGAATGTCGCACAGTATTTCAACCCATCAAGCCGGTATCTCGAACCGCGACCAGTTCAGCGCCTGACAACCAGGGCGCAAGAATCTCAGCGGCGTCATCTGCGTGCCACGGGCGGGCCGCTTGCGGCGCGGGCGCCACCGATCTGCTGAAACGCGGCGCTGGCGCGGGTTGCGTGACGCCCTCAATCTCCATGTAGGTGCCGCGCTCCTGATTGTGCGGGTGCTTGGGAGCCTCTTCAAGCGTGAGAACCGGCGCGAAACAGGCCTCGACGCCTTCAAACAGCGCACTCCATTCGTCGCGGGTTTTTGTCTTGATCTTGCGGGCAATTTGCGCTTTGGCATCCGGCCAGGTGGCCCGGTTCCATTGGCTGGCCAACAGCCCATCAAGCCCAAGCACACGCAGCAACTCGGCGTAAAACTTCTTCTCCACCGCGCCGAGCGACACCCATTTGCCGTCAGCGCACGCGTAAACATCGTAAAACGGCGCGCCGGAGTCGGTGATGTTGGTGCCGCGTTCCAAAGACATCATGCCCGCCGCGAAGGTGCCGTGCGGCTGCGTCATGAGCGAGGCCACGCCGTCCACCATGGCGGCGTCCACCACCTGGCCTTGGCCGGAAGACTTTGCTTCGTACAGCGCCGCAAGAATGCCCATCACCAGGTACATGGTGCCGCCACCAAAATCACCCACCAGGTTGATGGGCACAGCAGGCGCTTGGCCCGCGCGGCCAAAGGCGTGCAGCGCGCCGGTCATGGCGATGTAGTTGATGTCATGCCCCACCGCGTTGGCCAGCGGCCCGCTTTGGCCCCAGCCGGTGATGCGGCCATACACCAGCTTCGGGTTTTTTGCCAAGCACGCGTCGGGGCCAAGGCCCAGGCGCTCGGCCACGCCGGGCCGAAACCCTTCGATCAACACGTCGGAGCGCCCGATCAAATCGAGGGCGAAGTCAACGGCTGCGGGCTGCTTCAAATCGAGCGGCATGGAACGCCGGTTGCGCAGCAGCAGGTCGAATTTTGCGGGGCGCGACACACCCAAGCCGCTGTCTTCCTTGCGGTCGATGCGCAACACGGTGGCGCCCATGTCGGCCAAGTGCATGGCCGCCATCGGGCCGGGGCCAATGCCCGCCAGCTCGATCACCTTCAGTCCATGCAAGGGGCCCATGTTGTCAATACGGTGCGGCAACCTCAAAACGGCGCGAATTCCTTGCCGAGCAGGTCGCGCGCGATGATGCCCAGATGAACCTCGCGCGGGCCGTCTGCCGACTCCATGCCCAGGCAATCGCGCAGGCGCTGCTCGTGCGGCAAATCTTTGGCCCAGCCGTAGTGGCCGTTCAGGCGCATGCAGGTGTACAGCGCCTCGTTGGCCGTCTTTACGCCAAACCACTTGGCCATGGAAGATTCGGCATCGTGGCGCAGGCCTTTGTCTTTCAACGAGAGCGCGCGGTAACACAACATGCGCGCTGCTTCGAGCTTGGTGGCTTCGGTGGCCAGCTCGTTGGCCACACCCTGCCACTTCGAGGCGGACTTGCCCATGATCTGGCGCGTCTTCAAGTACTCCATGGTTTCTTCAAGCGATTTTTGCGCCGCGCCAATACACGCCAGCGGCACAAAATTGCGGTTGTAGCCGATGATCGTCATGGCCCAAATGAAACCTTCGTTCTCCTTGCCGATCATGTTGCGCGCGGGGATGCGTACTTCATCAAAAAACATGCTGCCGCCTCGGTCGAGCTTTTGACCCATGCGCTCGAAATTGGTCGTCGTCAGACCCGGTGTGTCGGTGGGCACCAAGAAGAATGACAAACCCTTGGGGCCAGCTTTTCCCGTGCGCGCCGAGACAAACACCACTTTGGAGACGCCCGTGAAGGTGATGCTGGTTTTTTCACCGGAGATGAGCCAATGGTCGCCATCCCGCACCGCTTTGGTGGCGATGTTGCCGGCGTCGGCACCGCCGCGTGGCTCGGTGAAGGCCAGTGACATCATCTCGCCGCCCGCGATGCGGGGGATCCACTCTTCCTGCAATTCGGGGTGCATGGACGAGGCCATTTCACCCAGGTGGATGGCGTTGGAGATGATGTAACGAATCTGGTGGTCTGCGCGGCCAATCTCTTCACAAACGATGCCGCAGTCCACAAACGAATAGTCTTGGCCGCCGTATTTTTCCGGCAGGCGAAGGCGCAGCAAACCCATGTTGACGAGTTTGTCCATGAAGTCCTTCGTCAACCACTCGCCCGTGCGGTCCCAGCGCTGGTAGTTGGGAAGAAGTTCCGCTTCGGCATATTTGCGCACGGAATCACGGATCGCCATTTGATGTTCGGAAAGGCTGAAGTCCATTGTGTTGCTCCTCGGGCGTGTAGTGGTAAGTTTGGGCAGGTTTGAAAAAGCTTGAGTCAATGCTGCTGGTAATACGGGCCGCAGATGGTGTTCTTCCACGGGAAGTAAGCTTCCTTCGCATAGGCCGCTGGGCCTAGCTTGAAGTGTTTGGCCGCCTCCAGGCTTTCCATGCCCGGCATGTTGGCGTCGTAAAACTGGCTTGGCTGCATGGGCCTGGGGCCAGCCTTGGACACATGCCCAAACGCAGGCCGGCCGATGATGCGCTCCAGCATCCATACACACTCAATGATTTTGTCGAGGTCAACACCGGTCTCAATGCCCATGCCTTCGAGCATGTGCAATAAATCTTCTGTCGGTGCCATGGCGGAGGCCCGGCCATTGCCGCCAAATTGCCCGCCGCCAATGCCGCCCACGGTGCCTTCGAGCACCAAGGTGTCATCCGGCCCCAGCGTGCGCAACGCGGCGTAGATGGAGGGCAAAGCCATGCCACGGGCGTTGTGCATGTGCAGGTGGAAGCGCCGCACCTCGGGCCAGCGGCGTTTGATCTCCAACAAATCGCCCTCCATCTCGTGCGGCAGGCACCAGCTTTGTGAATCATGCAGGCCGATTTCTTCGACTTCCATGCCTGCAGCCACCACCAGCCCGACTTGCCGCGCCAGAAAGGAAAAACGGAACTCTTGCGAAAACTTGCCCATGAAGTTGGAGCCCCAGGCCGAGGCGATGCCGATGCGGGCTTTGCGGATGCCGTTCGCTTTCGCCGCAGCCACCGCCTCCGGCCAGGTGGCCATGATTTGCTCGACCGAGCGGTTGACATTGCGGCGCTGGTGAATGTCGCAAATATCAAGAAACAGCGTGAACGATTCTTCCTCAATGGTGAGCGGCGGCGCGTACTGCTCGGCCAGCTTGCGCGCTTTGCTGTTGTGGATGAAGGGCAGGTAGGCCACGCCCGCTTTGGGGCGGAACTTTTGCAGCATTTCCTCAAAACACGCCATCTGCGGCACGAAACGCGGGCTGACAAATGCGCCCAGTGTGATGCGCGAAAGGCCAGTCTCGGAGAGCGCGTCCAGAAACTCCAGCTTGGCGGCCAGCGCAATGCCCACGTCTTCGATGCCAAAACCTTCGCGCATCACCTCTTCGTTGTAAATCACGGTTGGCCACTTCGTAGATGTCATCTCTGGACTCCAAGTTCCACGGGTTCTCCCGCTTGCATTCTAATTGTATAACTATTATGATTTCTGGCAAGGGTTTGTCTGTAGCCGGTGTGGAAGACCTGCACCGTTAAATTGGCATCGCCAAATGGGCAAAGTTAAACACGGAGAGTCACCATGAAACCATCGAAATCCACGGCGTCTGCAACTTCCACGCCTACCAGGACGCGCCGCCAGTTCTCTTTGTTGGCAGCGGCTGGGGTCGGCCTGCTGCTGGGTTTGTCCACTGCGGCGCAAGCCCAGGGCGCCTACCCCAACCGGCCGATCAAAATCGTGGTTCCGTACTCGGCCGGCACCGGCAGCGACGTGTTGGCCCGCACCATCGCGCAAAACATCACTGAAAAAACCGGCCACACCGTGATCGTTGAAAACCGCGAAGGCGCGGGCAGTTTGATCGGCACGCAACTCGTGGCCAAGGCCGCCCCGGATGGCTACACCATCATGATCGCCGCCAACACCTTGGTCATCTTGCCCAGCCAAGCCTTGAAGCCGCCCTTTGACCCGGTGAAAGACTTTTCTCCCATCGTCAAAGTGGCCGCCATCCCGTTGGTGCTGGCGGTCTCTCCCGCTTTGAAAATCAACAGCGTGAAAGAACTGATCGCTTACGCCAAGGCCAACCCTGGCAAGCTCAGTTACGGCACCTCGGGGCCTGGCCCGAGCCAAAATGAAATGGAATTGTTCAAACAGGCCGTGGGCCTTGACATTCTTGAAATTCCCTACAAGAGCACGGCGCAGGCCATGACCGATTTGATTGGCGGCCAGCTGCCGCTGTTCCCCGCCGTAGGCCCGCTGGTGTTGCCGCATTTGCAATCGGGCCGCGCCAAGGGCCTGGCGGTGTTCGACACGCGGCGCTCGCCGCAAATGCCCGATGTGCCCACCATGCCAGAAGAGATCAACGTGCCCGGTTATGTGGCCACACCGGTTTGGTACGGCTTTGTGGCCCCAGCGAAAACACCGCCCGAAATCATTGCGGTGCTTGGCGGCTGGATTCAAGCTGCAATGGCTGCGCCCGAGGTGGCCGCCAAGTTGGTGACGCTGGGCGCGCAGATCACGGCGGCGGGCACCGAGCAGTTCACTGCGGAGATCAAGAACGAATACGAGAAGTCTTCTGCGTTGTCTAGAAAGCTGGGCACGCTGAAGTAGACTCGTCGAACCAACCAACCCCAAATTGGGTATGATTGGCCCAAAAAAACGTCCTCCGGCGAGAGTTCTGAAAATTTCAAGCCCTTAAGTCACGTATTTATTGGGTTTGTTGCTATATAACTTATAGCGTTAGAAAATTCTGCTTCAGCTTGTTTTGCGCCCAAAACTCGCCGCCAACGCCGCCACACGTTGCCCCAGCAGCCTTGCCGTCGCCAAATCACCCGGGTGCATTTCAGCAGGCGATGAATCCGCCGGTGAATGCGCGATGGCACCGCTGTAAGACACCAAATAGTTGGGGTCGTCCCGCGTGGATTTTTTCAAATTCGACGGCATCAGCCCCTGGCTCACCCAAAGCATGGAATGTTGCATGGCCAGGTGGAACAAGGTGTCCAACGTGGCCAGTTTGTCGCCGTTCAAACCGCCGCTGTTGGTGAAGCCCGCCGCGAGTTTGTCCTTCCAGGCTTGCACGTACCAGGGCTTGCTGGATGCGTCAGCGAATTTTTTGAACTGCCAGCTCACAGAGCCCATGTAAGTGGGCGAGCCGAAAATGATGGCGTCTGCGTGGCTCAATGCGTCCCAGCCGCCTTCGGGCAAATTGCCGTCGGCGTCGATGGCCAGCAGTTGCGCGTCTGCACCTTCGGCCACGGCCTGCGCCATGCGCTGCGTGTGGCCATATCCAGAGTGAAAAACAACGACGATGTTTGGCATGGGCAAGCCGTCAATCACAGAGGTCAAACACCAGCACCTCAGCGCCCTTGCCGCCGCTGAACTGCAACAGGGTCTCGCCGCTGAGCATCGCCGCGTCGCCGCCAGACAACGATTGCCCATTCACCTGCAACTCGCCGCGCACCAAGTGCACATAACTCTTGCGCCCTGGGTTCAAGGGCAGTTCCGCGCTTTGCGCGCCGTCAAACAAACCGGCGTAAAGCGATGCATCGGCATTGATCTTCACCGAGCCCTCGGCCGCGCTGTTGGACGCGACCAAACGCAATTTGCCACGTTTCTCAGCTTCAGCAAAAGTCTTCTGCTCGTAACTCGGCGCGATGCCTTTGACGTTGGGCTCAATCCAGATTTGCAGGAAATGCGTGGTCTCGTTCGGCGCGTGGTTGAACTCGCTGTGTTGCACCCCCGTGCCTGCGCTCATGCGTTGCACATCACCAGGCGGAATGCCTTTGACATTGCCCAAGGTGTCTTTGTGCGCCACGTTGCCCGACAACACGTAGCTGATGATTTCCATGTCGCGGTGGCCGTGGGTGCCAAAACCGGTGCCCGGCGCAATGCGGTCTTCGTT
>JANOYE010000274.1:0-5159 GCA_031428695.1 Rhodoferax sp.
CGTCTTCACGTCGGCATGCACAGCGCTCAACATATCTTTGCGCGATTTCGGGTCCAGGCCGACGGTGGCCTCGTCCATCAAGATCAAACCGGGCCGGTGCAACAAGGCACGCACCAGTTCCACTTTGCGTTTGGTGCCGCCTGAAAGTTCGCGGCAAGGGCGGTCAAGCTCGGCTGCCAGCCCCATCGCGGCGCAATCTGACGCGATGCGCTCAGCGGCCGTGGCACGGGCCAACCCGTGCAGGTCAGCGTGAAATTTTAGGTTGCGCCACACACTCAAATCAAGGTCAAGCGCCTGCTGCTGGAACACCACGCCGATACGCGCCAAGGCGTGTGCGGGTTTTTCTCTGAGCGCAATGCCATCGACCCAAATGTCGCCTTGGTCTGGCACAAACAGCCCCGTCAACAACTGAAACAACGTCGACTTGCCCGCCCCGTTGGGGCCAAGCAAGGCGCAAAACTGGCCTGCTTTGAGCTCGAAACTCAGCGCGTGCAAGGCACGGCGGTCACCATACTGCTTGCTAATGTTTTTTACCGACAGCATGGTGGCTAATTTGCAATGACCGCGATACACCCGCGGCCCACCGCACTACTTCTGGACGGTTTCCAAAAAGCTCAGCAGCTGCTCGATATCCGGCTCCTTGAGGATGTCTTTCCAAGGTGGCATTCCAGCATCAGGGCGGCCATTCTTAATGGTCGTTACGGCCGTGTCCTTCCACTTGGCGTCGTAGCGCATTTTGAGGCGGCGCAGATCGCGTTCACGTACGGGGCTGGCACCGTCAGCCGCGTGGCAATGGGCGCACTGGTCATTGAAGCGGACGCGGCCCAACTGCGCGGTCTGGCTCAAGGCCGGTGCTTGTGCGGCCGCCTCCTGCATGGCGGCGCCGCTGGTAGCGGCCTTGTCCGCAGATTGTGCGTTGATGCCGGCCTTTGCAGCACCGGCGCTAGACGGCGCTTTCGCCTTTGGGTCGGGTTTCTTCGGTTTGGCTCCAGCGTCAGAAGAATTGGACTGGGTCATTACCACCAGGTTCGCGGGCACTTGAACCAAAGATGTGACGGTTCGGGCCACCGGGCCGACATGCGCGACGATGGTCAATGTGACCGGATTGCCTTGGGGGAATCCGTATTTGCCTGCCAGCGCCGCAATTTCCGGTTTCAGGCCAGCCAGCGCGCCGTCTATTTCTTTGAGCAGTTCGGGCTTGTCACGCCGCACCGCAATGGACACCTGACCGGTCAGCTCGGGCCCGATCAGGGGCGTTACTTTCCAACGGCTGGCATATTTGCGCTGGTTGTCGAACCCCGCCAATGGCCCCCAGATGAAACCGGCTTCGATTTCTCCTTTGGCAAGCGCGGCGAAAACCTCGTCGTGATCGCGGTAGGTGGTGAACGGCAAGTCGTCGCGCTGAGACAGCAACACATGGGGATTGGTCTGAAACTGCACGCCCAGCCGCTTGCCTTTAAGGTCGCCTAAGCTGTTGAATTGAAACGCCGGAGCGGTCACCAGCGCATACCCGAGATTCAAGAATGCGGTTGATTTCTGCAGGCCACGGGCACGGTAATCGGCATCTGTTGGCAATGCAAAAACGGCATCGCAGTCGCCCGCCGTATTGCGCAATGCACGGCGTTGGTTGTAGGTGGCCCACCAGGTGTATTGAACTGGCTCGGCGTTGATTTTCTTGGCAAGCAGCTCGGCCAGCTCTATGTAAAGCCCCCGCTCAGGCCCTTCAGACTTGCTAAAAGGCAAGTTGTCTGGGTCCGCGCACACGCGCAAAGGGCTGGCGCCCATGGCAGTGCCAGTCAGGAAGATGGTGCAAATCGCGATGGCCAGTTGGCGGCGAAACGTCATGAAATATCTCTTCAAAAAAAGTAAAAAACCCGTGTATCGCTGCACGGGTTTTTAAAAATCCCCTGTGGCCAACGCTCAACGCCTACCTTGCGGTTGGCGTTGACCACTCATTCGCACTCAGTTCAACGCGAACACATACAGCGTGCCACCTTCAGGGCTGGCGGCAACCATTTTTTCACCGATCGAGCCCAAGAATGCCGGGATCGACTGGGTGCGGCCCGATGTCACCGCAATGTACTGCTTGCCATCAAGCGTGTAGGTCATGGGAGCGGCAGAAATACCCGAGCCGGTATTGAATTTCCACAGGACTTTGCCGGTTTTAGCGTCAAGTGCCTTGAACCAGCCCTTGATGTCGCCGTGGAACGCCAGGTTGCCTTGGGTGGTCAACATGCCGCCCGAATAAGGCAACTCGTCTTTGTTGAACCAGACTTCCTTCTGCTTCACTGGATCCCAGGCTTTAACGCCGCCCAAATGGCCGCCGGGGCCCGCTTTGTCGAGGTTGAAATTGACGCCCAGATAGAAGGTGCCGCGCTTGTAGTCCGCCTGAATGCCTTCTAAGTCCATACACATGTTCATGGTGGGGATGTACACCAAGCCGGTTTGCTTGCTGTAACTCATGGGCATCCAATTCTTGCCACCCAAAGCCTGCGGGCAAATGTCGCTGGCCTTGCGTTTCATGCCCGGTCGCTTGACATTGCCGGGCGCTTCAACCGGCATGCCCGTTTTGAGGTCGATGCTGCTGGCCCAGTTGACAGCGTCAATGAACTTCTGCGCCGACAACAACTTGCCGTTGGCGCGATCCAGCACATAGAAGAAGCCGTTGCGGTTGGCTTGCATGACGACCGGAACTTTTTTGCCGTCAAAGGGCAGGTCGGCGAAGACCAACTCGTTCACGCCGTCATAGTCCCACACATCATGCGGCGTGAACTGGTAATGCCAGGTGATCTTGCCCGTGTCAACATTCAAAGCCACGACGGATGCGGTGTAGAGGTTGCTCAGCTTGCCGATGTCGGAACTGTCATTGCCACGCACGCTGGCTGACCAAGGCGCTGCATTGCTGGTGCCGTAGTAGACGAGGTTGAGCTTGGGGTCATAGGAGCCGATGTGCCAGGCAACGCCGCCGCCGTACTTGGCCGAGTCACCCTTCCAGGTGTCGCCATTGGGTTCGCCCTGCAGCGGTGTCATGTGGGTACGCCAGACTTCTTTGCCGGTCGCTTGATCCAGCGCGACGAGCGCGCCGCGAACGCCGTATTCACCTCCCGCGAAGCCGGTGACGATCAAGTTCTTCACAACTGTCGGCGGTGAAGTGATGGCCGAGCCCTGGGTGTAGTCAACAACCTGGGTTTTCCACAGCTCCTTGCCGGATTTGGCATCCAGCGCCACCACATGGGCGTCCAGGCGACCGACAAAAATCTTGCCATCGGCATGGGCCACACCACGGTTGACCACGTCGCAGCAGGCGAACTGGTCCACGTTTTTAGGCAGCTCCGGCTGGTAAGTCCACTTGACTTCACCGGTTTTGGCATTCACCGCGAAGGTGGTTTTGGGGCCAAAGGAAGACGTGACATAGAGCGTGTCACCGACCAGGATCGGGGTGGACTCCTGCGACCGGTTAGTGCCCAACTGCAGTGCCCATTGCACTTTGAGTTTGTTGACGTTTCCAGCATTGATCTGGTTTGAAGAACTGAACCGGGTATTGCCCGAGTCGCCTCCATAAACCGGCCAGTTCTGGGCGCTGGCCGTGGCTGTTATGCCCAATGCCAAGCCGAGTACCACCGGGGTTAAAAATTGACGCATGCATTGTCTCCTCTTGATTGATTTCACAATTCAGGGCACCGTGAGTTGGGAAACAATCTCCCAACTCCGCTTCAAAGAGTATGAAACTTTGCCCCAGTCGTAAACTCCGGGTTTGCCCTAGCAATTGAAACTAATCGCAAATTGCGACAGTCTAAGGCTGGACTATTTCATGCTGACCAATTCCAGCGTCAAATTGCCGCCCCGCATTAGCCTGGACGGAGAGTTTTCCACCCGTTCGAGCCGCGCCAGTCCCACGCCTGGGCAGTACCACTCCGAGGTGAAGAGTGGGATGTCCTGCCAATTGACGGTGGCGTCCACAAACACTTTGATTTTGGCTTCCCCGACCACTTTGATGCAGCCGTCAAACTTGCCTGCAGGCGTCTCGACACTTTCGCCCAGCGCGGCAATCACATAGACCATCATCAGCGGCCTTTGTGTGTACCGAACGTCACCGGGAAACATATTGCGCCGTTTCAGCACATAGGCCAAAGTGCTGGCTTGCCACTGTGTGCCCACCGCAAAAGGCTGTTTGAGGACAAATCGCGGCAAATCGTCAGCCTTCACGTTTTCTTCTAGCGGGTTTCGGCTGGCCACGCGGTAAATGCCGGTGTTGTCGCTCTTGAGCCAGTAATCATGTCCGTGGCTGCTGTGGCGGCGAGCGGCCTTGCCCCCGGCCAGTTCCTGGGCGCCCTTCATCGTGAAGGTCACCGCATCTATATCGGCTTCTTCGGCTTCATCCAGATTTTTGGTAACGCGGTAAGTCCAGCTTCTGCCTTCCTCAAGCGGGTAGAACGATTTGTCGTCACCAGGCGGACTGCACGCGCCGAGCAACAGGGCCGAGACAAGGGCAAATGGCACAACGGCAAATGGTATTGCCACCGCCCGTGAACAACGCTGGCAGGCAGGCAAAAGGGTGGGCAAGTTGACGGGCCAGGCAAACGCCATCTCACTTCTCCGGCAATTGGGGAGACGGCAGGTCACGAATCTTGATCTCTTGCTCGTCATTGCCGGGGCGAACGAAACTCATTCCCCTTCCCTTGCCGGGTTTCGGTTCGGCCGTGCCCATTTGGGCGACGCCGCTTTGGCCCTTTTTGATGCCCTCGTCTATTTGAGCATGCAGCTTGCGGGAATAAGGCACGCGATAAGCGCGCGGCTCCAACACCGGCCCGCTGTCAGCCAGTGGGCTCACCCACAGGTACAAAATGCCTTCGCGTTTGGGGGTGGGCTCCTGCACCACCGCACTCATCATGACAAACCGGGGCGGCAACGCGTCAGTGCTGGGAATGCCCCAGATCGAGTGCACGGCGTCGTGGCCGTAAAAATACATCACGGTGACACCTACCACCAGCACGCCTTTGAGCCAGCCGGGCCAGCGTGACCACAACAAGGCCAGCAAGGTGACAAACAGCAGGGCCGCAAAACCCAGAATGATGGACAGACTCATAGTTGATTCATTTGGTATTGTTCCCAACCAGCCGCTTGGCCAGGGTGTTGATGTCGGTAACGCTGCCGTCGCC
>JANOYE010000275.1:0-19529 GCA_031428695.1 Rhodoferax sp.
CGCCAAAACCTACTACGGCAACGCGGGCAAATAACCAGTTATTTTTGTAGCCATCCGGCCGATGTTGAGCATACGCGACAAGATTTACCCGGGGCAGTAGATGCGCATTCCGGCGCTGGCCTGACACGTTGGCCTGACACAGACGGGCAGCCTCACGTCGTGTTCAATTGACCGCACGCCAGAGCGCCTGGGCTGTCAAGGTTGCCGCCTTGGTGAAAGGCGGCAACATTGATGGCGCGCTGGCGCAGATTCGTGTGGCCCCCACGGTGAAAGACGTGAAGGACTTGCGGCTGCTGCTGGCCGCGACCAACTTGCTCGCCAAACACAAACAAATCGACAGCGCAACTGACGACGCCATCACTGCGCTGTCGTCGCCTCGGTTGCATCGTTCGCCCTGATTGGCCTGGTTACCCTGCCGCCCAGGCTCCTCGGGTCTGCAAAACCAGCTCGACGCCTAAAATTCAGGCCACGATGAAGTATTTGCAGGCCTACCCAGACAGCGTCAAGAACCAGGTGAAAGACCTCCTGGGCGGGAACGGCTTGGGCGCGTTGCTGCTCAAAAAATACGCCCAACCCCACGGCGTGCGCACTGACCGGGCCTTGTACGACTACGTGATGGGCCTCAAGAACGAGCACTTGCGCAGCTCGGCGCCCCTGAGCCGCGTCGCCTTTGACGCCAAGCTGCACGTCGTCGCCCACGCGCTGGGCACGCACACGACGGTGTCACGGTTGCAGGGCAGCCAGTTGAAATCGAAACGCGAAATTCGCATCGCCACACTGTTCAAGGAAGTGCCCGAGCCGTTCCTCAAGATGATTGCCGTGCATGAGTTGGCGCACATCAAGGAGCGTGCGCACGACAAGGCGTTTTACAAACTGTGCGAACACATGCAGCCGGACTACCACCAACTGGAGTTTGACGTGCGGCTGTACCTCACGCACCTGGAGGCGTCAGGCGCGGGGTTGTGGAGCCCGAAGATTTCGGCGGCTCTGGATACTCAGGGAACCAACGCCAAAGCTTGCATATAGGCCGGGCTGGCCATCAACTCGTCCCACGCCGGGGCGGGCAACCCAGGCAACAACGCCAAGCGGCGCTCTTCACTCGCGCCACGCGGCTGCCACACACCCTTGAGCAGGGCTTCACTCAGGCCGTTGATGAGGTCATCCACCGCCTCGCCACCGTCGACCGACTGGTTGCACAAGAGCGCCATGTCGCAGCCAGCGTTGAGCGCCGCCACCGCCGCCTGGGCGTAACTGACCTCTTGGCCGTCGATCAGGCGAGCACCGGCCATGGAGAGGTCGTCGCTGAAAATCGCGCCGGCAAAGCCGAGTTGCCCGCGCAAGATGCCATTGAGCCATTTCGACGAGAAGCCCGCTGGGCGCGTGTCTACTTTAGGGTAAACAACGTGCGCAGGCATGACGCTGCTGATGGCCGTGCTGAGCCAGCCATAAGGCGCGGCGTCGTCGGCGAGGATGGTTTTGAGGCTGCGTTTGTCCAACGGAATCTCGCTGTGCGAATCGGCCCGCACAAAACCGTGGCCAGGAAAATGTTTGCCGCAATTGGCCATGCCGCTGATCTGCAAGCCATGCATCAGGCTCTTGGCCAACAGCGCAACGACCCGTGGGTCGCGGCCAAAGGCGCGGTCGCCAATGACGCTGCTCTCGCCGTAATCAAGATCAAGCACGGGCGTGAAGCTGAGGTCAACACCACAGGCGCGCAGCTCGGCGCCGAGCACGTAGCCGCAGGCGGTGGCGGCGTTGGTGGCTTTCATCGCACCCGCCCCCTCACCCGATTTTCCGTCTTGCATCCACATTTGGCCGAGCGCGCGCATGGGCGGCAAATGGGTGAAGCCGTCGCTTTTGAAGCGCTGCACGCGGCCGCCTTCGTGGTCTACACAAATCAGCAAA
The DNA here is from genome assembly GCA_031428695.1 of Rhodoferax sp. Lineage (GTDB taxonomy): Bacteria > Pseudomonadota > Gammaproteobacteria > Burkholderiales > Burkholderiaceae_C > JANYCG01. The sequence continues at coordinate 1,906 of JANOYE010000275.1, forward strand.
TCGGGCCGCAACTTCTTGACGCTGCGTGTGAGCGCCGTGAGTTGATCGCGGTTTTGCCAGTTGCGCGCAAACAAAATGATGCCGCCGACCAATGGGTGCAGCAGGCGTTTGCGATCAGCCTTGTTGAGCGCCAGGCCAGCGATGTCGATAATTAGCGGTGAGTTTTGATTCATATTGATTTATTGATTATATTTTGCACTATTACTGCTATTTATAAATTAGCAAAATATTCATATTTCACGTGACTTACTTGCCAATTTACTCACTAGTCTGTACGATGCAATAACTTATTGCATAGTCTGTTTCATCAGAAACGCTGATTTGCGCGACCAATCCCTTCGCTTCGAACCACGTTTTCAACGCGCCGTGCAGCACGATCACCGGTTTGCCCGCTTGTGCGTCCGCTGGCGGCATTTTGCCAATTTCGCAGCTGCGCCACGTCATCGGCATGCGCATCCCTAAGCCCACGGCTTTGCTGAAGGCCTCCTTGGCGCTGAATCGCGTCGCCAAATATCGAACGCCGCGCTCCGGCCAGCGGGCACCGCGCGCGCGCCACGCGGTCAACTCGGCCTCGCTCAAAATTTTCTCCGCAAACCGGTCGCCGTGTCGCTCCAAACTCGCACGGATGCGGCGGATGTCGCAGATATCGGTGCCAATGCCGTAAATCACTCCGTCTCCAGGCAGGCCAAATAGGCCTTGACGGTGGCCGTGTATCCCAACTCCAACGCGTCCGACATCAACGCGTGGCCGATGGAGACTTCTTCCACGCCGGGCACCTGGCGCACGAAGGCGGCGAGGTTGTCGCGGTTCAAATCGTGGCCGGCGTTGACGCCCAGGCCGGCGTCGATGGCGGCTTGGGCGGCTTCGGCAAAACGCAGCAACTGCGCGGACTGGCCCGCTGTACCCCAGGCGCGGGCGTAGGGCTCGGTGTACAGCTCAACACGATCCGCGCCGACGGCTTTGGCCAGCGGCATCTGGGCCGGGTCGGCGTCCATGAAGAGGCTGACGCGCACGCCCAGGGCGTGGGCCTCGGCGATCAAAGGGCGTAACAAGTCGCCATCACGGGCCAAGTTCCAGCCGTGGTCGCTGGTGGGCTGGGTTTCGGAATCGGGCACGAAGGTGCATTGGTGCGGCCTGGTTTCACGCACGAAACGCATCAGGTTTTGCAGCGGGTTGCCTTCAATGTTGTATTCGCGGCCGGGCCATTGCTTCATGAGCGCATCCAGGTCAAACACGTCATGCGCGCGGATGTGGCGCTCGTCTGGCCGCGGGTGCACGGTCATGCCAGCGGCACCCGCGAGCAGGCAAATTTCAGCCGCACGCGTGACAGACGGCAGCGGCGCGGCCAAGTTTCTGCGGTTGCGGATTTGCGCCACCAGGTTGACGTTGACAGAGAGTTTCGTCATTTGGCGGCCTGCGAAAAAGCGGTCTGCGGCAGCTTCACATTGCCGATATTTTGAATGTCGATCATCATCTGGCGGGTTTTGAAAGATTCCACGCCGCAATGGTAATTGAGCAGAGTTCGAAGTTGCGGCTTGAGTGCATCCATCACCTCGGAACAGGCGCGCAGCAGGGAGGTGAATGGGGCGTCATTCGCCAATGCGTCGTGCAAGCTCAACCACTGCGCGCCACTGAGCCCGTGGCGGTCGCCGTCGCCGCTTTGGCGCAAGCCGCCTTCGGGCACCAAGGTGTAACGCGCGCCGGGGTTCACGGGCTCCAGCGTCATGGTCTGCATGGCGAGTGTTGGCAAGAGGCCAATCTCACGCAGCAGCAACAGCTCAAACGCGCGCAACGCGGCTTGCAAAGCCTCGATCTGTTTGCCCGCCAAGACATGCACCACGCTGGCGTAGGCGTCAAACAACTGCGGATGGGCGTCGTCGCGGGCGAGCATTTTCATGAGCAGTTCGTTGACGTAATAACCCGACATCAGCGCGTCACCGCCCGGCATCACGTGGCCGCCCATCCATTCAGCCGACTTGAGGGTGCGTATTTCTGCATCGCCGCCAAAAGCCAGGTGAAGCGGCTGCAGCGGCAACAGGATGGGACGGAAATTTGAGCTGGGCCGTTTGGCGCCCTTGGCCACCAACGCGATGCGGCCATGGTTGCGGGTGAACACTTCCAGGATCAGGCTGGACTCGCTCCACGCGTAACTGTGCAGCACGTAGGCGGGTTCGTTGGTGATTCGTTTCATTCGCTATTTTTATAATAGCTGCTTACGCAATCTATTCGTGACCTACAGGCCCGTTTTTCAAAAGTTTTGAGGGAATTGCAAGGAAATCAGCCGTAACCGAAGCTGCGCACCCTGGCTTCGTCGTCGGCCCAGCCCCCGCGCACTTTGACCCACAGCTCGATGAACACCTTCGCGTCCATGAGCTTTTCAAGCTCAACCCGGGTTTCCGTGCCGATGCGTTTGATGCGTTCACCCTTGTCGCCGATCACCATCATTTTGTGGCTGTCGCGCTCGACCACAATCGTCGCGGCGATTTTCACCATGCGTTTGGTTTTCACGCCGTCTTTGTTTTTGCCCCGGCCCGGCTCTTCTTCGAATTTGTCGATCACCACGGTGGACGAATAGGGCAGCTCATCGCCCGTCAGGCGAAACAGTTTCTCGCGGACGGTTTCGCTGGCCAGAAATTTTTCATTTTTGTCGGTGAGTTCGTCTTGCGCATGCCACCAGTCTTGCTCGGGCAGGTATTTCTCGCACAACGTCAACAGCCGCACGACATCTTTGTCGTTCTTGGCGGACATCGGCATGAACTCGGTGAACGGGTGGCGCTGCTGCATCTCCTGCAGCCAAGGGGCGATGTCGCCGCGCCGATGCACCATGTCGAGCTTGTTGGCCAGCAGCACCACCGGAACGCTTTTGTCCAGCAGGGCTAGCACCTTCGCATCTGCCTGGTTGAACTGGCCAGCCTCCACCACCAGCAGGATCAAATCGACACCGCCGACTGCGCCTTGCACGGTTTTGTTCAGCGAGCGGTTCAACGCATTGTTGTGCCGCGTTTGGAAGCCGGGGGTGTCAACGAACACGAATTGGGCACTGCCGAGTGTGCGAATGCCGGTGATGCGGTGGCGCGTGGTTTGCGCCTTGCGCGAGGTGATGCTGATTTTTTGACCGACCAGCGCGTTGAGCAGGGTCGATTTGCCGACATTGGGTTTGCCAACAATGGCGATCAGGCCGCAATGCCGCCCAGCCGTGTCTGGAGGTGTCGGGCTTTGTGGCGCAGGGCTAGGTAGGGTGTCGCCGGGTTCAGTCATACGGGTCTGGCCTTTAAAGTTTGCAGCATCGCCGCCGCTGCCGCCTGCTCGCCCGCGCGGCGCGAACCGCCAATGCCGCGTTCGGTCAGATTGAGTTCGCCAATTTCACACTCAACGTCGAATGTCTGCTTGTGCGCTGCACCCAAGGTTCCCACCACCCGGTACAGTGGCAGGCTCATTTTGCGGCCTTGCAGCCATTCTTGCAATTCGGTTTTGGCGTCTTTGCCGATGGCCTCCATGTTTTGGTTGATCTCCACCGCATCAAAAAGGCGGTGCACCAGGCTTTGCGCGGCTGCGAAGCCGCCGTCCAGATAAACCGCGCCGATCACGGATTCAAGCGCGTCCGCCAGAATGGAGGGCCGTTTGTGCCCGCCCGAACGCAATTCGCCTTCGCCCAGCCGGATCACATCGGCAAGCCCGAGTGTCACGGCCAATTGATGCAGGGTGTCCTGCTTGACCAGGTTCGCCCGCACCCGTGACAAATCGCCCTCAGGCAAGCTTGAAAGGCGTTGGTACAAGAGGTCGGAGACGGCCAGGCTCAACACCGAGTCGCCAAGGAATTCGAGACGCTCGTTGTGGTCGCTGGAAAAGCTGCGGTGGGTCAGCGCCTGCCCCAACAGTGCTGGCTGCGTGAACTCGTACTTGAGACGGCTCTGCAATGCGGCCAGGCCGCTGTGGGAGTTTTGGGTCACGCCGGGCGGGTCACCGGCGCGGACGTCCGCACGGTCATTTGGACTGGCCTGCGTATTTGAGCGTCAAGTACGCGGGCCCGGTGAGGTGGATTTCGCGCTGGTAAGCAAAACGCACGACGATTTTGTCGCCTTCTTTGGTGACATCGATATCCTTGCCAGTGACGGCCTTGAAGTCATCCACCGCCGCCTGTTTGTCAAACAACGTTCTCACTTCAACCACCGAATTTCCTTGGGCGGCCTTGCCCGCCGCCTTGACGATGGCCTGGTATTCAATGTAGGTAGGGATGATTTGCGCACCGATGACGCCAGCCACCGCCAGCGTGCCACCCACGAACAGCAGTCCGAGAAACGAAAGTCCGCGCTGGCGGGATTTGAATTGACGTTTCATGATTTTCCTGTTGTCCTTTTTTGAATGCCCGGCATACCCGGTCAGTTGAACGAACCTATGCGCTTGAGGTTGCCAAAATTCATCCATACGAAGAACGCCTTGCCGACGATGTTCTTCTCGGGAACAAAGCCCCAATAGCGTGAATCTAGGGAATTGTCGCGGTTGTCGCCCATCATAAAGTAGTGCCCTTCAGGCACCTTGCAGACGGCGCCTTCGGCACTGTAGCGGCAATTGGCGCGATTGGGGAAATCCATCACTTCCGCGTCGGAAATGCCAGCCCGGCGCGCCTCGTCGTTGAGGATCCGGTGACTCACGCCGTTGAGCTGTTCCTCAAACTGCGGAAAATACCGCATCGCGTCTTCATCGAAAAACTCCGGCATCTGCGCGGTATTCGCCGGTTTGCCATTGATCGTCAAGCGCTTGTTGATGTAGGCAATTTCATCACCGGGCACGCCAACCACACGTTTGATGTAGTCTTGGCTTGGCTTGGGCGGGTAACGGAACACCATCACATCGCCACGCTCAGGTTTGTTGCCCTCGGTGATTTTTTGGTTGATCACCGGCAGTCGAACGCCATAGTGGTATTTGTTGACCAGGATCAGGTCACCCACCCACAACGTTGGAATCATGGAGCCAGAAGGGATCTTGAATGGCTCAAACAAGAAGGAGCGCAACAGGAACACGGCGATGATTACCGGGAACAAACCGGCGGTCCAATCAAGCCACCAGGGTTGCTCCAGCAATTTTGCCTTGGCCATGGCGACGTCGCCATCGACTTGTTTGATGCCCAGGTTGTTCAGATTTTCTGTGCGCTTCGAAGTTTCGGCGTCAAGTGCCGCCGCCGCTTTGTTGCGCTGCGGCAGGAAATAGAAACGCTCGGCCAACCAATACAGCCCGGTGACAACGGTGGCCATGAACAGCAACAACGCGAAGTTGCCGTCAATGCGACCGACATACCAAAGCCCGGCATAGCCGACGAATGCCGCCAGCACCAGCGATGTCAAGGCTTGCATCAGTCTTCCACCTGCAAGATGGCCAGAAACGCCTCTTGGGGCACCTCCACGGAACCGATTTGTTTCATGCGCTTTTTGCCTGCTTTTTGTTTTTCAAGGAGCTTCTTTTTGCGCGAAATGTCGCCGCCGTAACACTTGGCGATCACGTTTTTGCGCAAGGCTTTAATTGTCTCACGGGCGATGATGTTGGCACCGATGGCGGCCTGGATGGCGACGTCGTACATCTGCCGTGAAATCACCTCGCGCATCTTGGCCACCACCGCGCGGCCGCGAAACTGAGACTGTGTGCGGTGCACGATGATAGAGAGCGCATCGACCTTCTCCGAGTTGAGCAAGATATCGACCTTCACCACGTCGGCGGCACGGTATTCCTTGAACTCGTAATCCATTGACGCGTAACCCCGCGACACCGACTTGAGTTTGTCAAAAAAGTCGAGCACGATTTCCGCCAGCGGCATCTCATACGTCAGCATGACTTGGCGGCCATGGTAGGCCATGTTCATTTGCACGCCGCGTTTCTGGTTGGCCAGGGTCATCACGGCGCCCACATACTCCTGCGGCATATAGAGGTGCACGGTGACAATAGGCTCGCGAATCTCGTCCAGCCGTCCTTGATCAGGCATTTTGGACGGGTTCTCCACCATCTTGACCGTGCCATCGACCTGCACCACTTGGTAAACCACACTCGGCGCGGTGGTGATCAGGTCTTGGTCAAACTCGCGCTCCAAGCGCTCCTGCACAATTTCCATGTGCAGCAGCCCGAGGAAGCCGCAGCGAAATCCGAAACCCAATGCTTGGCTGACTTCAGGCTCGTAGCGCAATGACGAGTCATTGAGCTTGAGTTTCTCCAAGCTGTCGCGCAGCCCCTCGTACATGTTGGCTTCGGTGGGGTACAGCCCAGCAAAAACCTGGGGCTGGATTTCCTTGAAACCGGGCAGCGCTTCGGTGGCCGTGGCAGCGGCGCCGCCGGTGCCGGGTTTGATGAGGGTGACGGTGTCGCCGACCTTGGCCGCTTGCAACTCCCGGATGCCGGCAATGATGTAACCCACTTCCCCCGCCTTGAGCGAATCGCGGGGCTGGTTGGCGGGGGTGAAGACGCCCAGGCTGTCGGCGTTGTAGGTGGTGCCGGTGGCCATCATCTTGATGCGGTCGCCTTTGGCCAGGCTGCCGTCAACCACACGCACCAGCATCACCACGCCGACATAGTTGTCGAACCAGCTGTCGACAATCATGGCGCGCAAAGCGCCATCCGGGTTGCCGCGCGGCACCGGCACCCGGGCCACGATGGCCTCCAGGATTTCATCAATGCCCATGCCGGTTTTCGCCGAACAGGGAATGGCATGGCTGGCGTCGATGCCGATCACGTCTTCGATTTCCAGGCGCGCGTTGTCCGGGTCGGCGTTGGGCAAATCCATCTTGTTGAGCACCGGCACCACTTCAACACCCAACTCCAGCGCGGTATAACAATTCGCCACTGTCTGCGCTTCGACGCCTTGGCTGGCGTCTACCACCAACAGTGCGCCTTCACACGCCGACAGTGAGCGCGACACCTCGTAAGAGAAATCGACGTGGCCCGGCGTATCGATCAAATTCAGGTTGTAAACAATGCCGTCATTGGCTTTGTAATTGAGCGCAGCGGTCTGTGCCTTGATGGTTATCCCACGCTCTTTCTCAATGTCCATCGAGTCCAGAACCTGCGCCTGCATCTCGCGGTCTTGCAAGCCACCACATCGTTGAATCAGGCGATCCGCCAACGTCGATTTACCATGGTCAATGTGAGCGATGATCGAAAAATTTCTGATGTGATTCATCAACGAAGGGCTTCAAGTGGTTGAATTAAAACGAGTGGACAAGAAAAAAGGGCGCGTCGAGTGAGGACGCGCCCTGAACCAACAATCTATTGGCAACTGCGAAAGTTGGAACTTCATTGTAGGCAAAATGGCCCACAAGAACAGCCCCAAAAATGTCTGGCACTGGTCGTTGCGACCTAGCAACATGACTTTTATCCACAGTTTATTCACAATAATCTTTAGTAACTGCAGGACAACATGTGGGTGAGCTGTGGATCACCACCAAGTCCACCGTCACTTTCCCACAATATGAATTTTGGCACGCTTGATATGCCAAACCAGTGCGTCTCAGGCGCCCTATTCTAACCAATTCAGCCGATCGCACTAAAATATGTTAGTGAACACAAACATAAATGAAGCGCCAGGGCTTAAAAAATATATTTAATTGATCCCCGTTTGCCGCCCAAATGTACAAATGCCCCCAATCCTTACTCGGATTTGGGGGCTGAGGCTAGAACTGGAAACTATTTCGTCGGTCGAATCAAGGCGTATTGAGCCCACTCACCCCGCCTGAAAAGCACGTTGACGGATTTTGATTTGTCGATTTTTGCAACTGCAGAATCGAACTCTTTCACACTTGAGACTTCGACATTGGCAATCGCCACAATCAAATCACCCTCGCGCAATCCGGCACGCGCGGCGCCCTCAATGGCGGCTTCAACTTTCACCCCGCCTTTGAGTTTGGCCTGAGCCCGCTGAGCCTCGGTCAGTTCGCTGACGGTTAAGCCCAGCAGTTGCGCCGCAGCGGTGGCCTTGGGTTTCTCCTGTTCAGGCGTGCGCCTTGCGACAACTTTGTCCGGCTCAATCTCGGCAATCACAACACTGAGCTCCTTCGTCGCGCCCCGGCGAAACACCGTCAGATTACTCTTGGTGCCGGGTTTGACCGCGCCGACCGCTCGCGGCAGGTCGCCCGATTTTTCGATGGTCTTGCCTTCGAATTTGGTGATGATGTCACCGGCCTCAACGCCCGCTTTTTCAGCCGGTGATCCGGCCTCAACGCCACGAACCAGGGCACCTTGAGGCTTACCCAGACCGATTGACTCGGCCACATCTTTGGTGACCTGGTCGATCTGCACCCCGATGCGCCCGCGAGAAACTCGCCCTGTGGTGCGCAACTGGTCGCTCACGCGGACCGCTTCGTCCATCGGAATGGCAAAGGAAATGCCCATGAACCCGCCAGAACGCGAGTAAATTTGGCTGTTGATACCGACGACTTCGCCGCGCATGTTGATCAGCGGCCCACCGGAGTTGCCGGGGTTGATGGCCACGTCGGTCTGAATGAAAGGCAAGTAGTCGCCAGTGTCACGCTGTTTTGCACTCACGATGCCCGCCGTAACCGTGTTTTCCAGCCCGAACGGAGAGCCGATGGCCATGACCCACTCACCCACCTTGAGGCGGCTGACATCACCCACTTTGACCGCAGGCAGTCCAGTGGCTTCAATCTTGACCACGGCCACGTCAGTGCGTTTGTCAGCGCCGATGATTTTCGCTTTGAACTCGCGTTTGTCGGGCAATGTAACCAGCACCTCATCGGCACCATCAACCACGTGGGCGTTCGTCATCACGTAGCCGTCAGAGGTGAGGATAAAGCCTGAACCCACGCCACGAGGCGTTTCTTCGTCTTGCGGCTGCTGCGGCCGGTTGGGCCGGGGGGCCTGCCGCGGTGCGTTGGGCATGTTGGGAATGGGCACGCCGAAGCGCCGGAAAAATTCCAGCATTTCTTCGTCTATAGGCCCGCCCCCGCCTGGCGCAGCCCGCGAAGACGCTCTTTCCATGGTTCGGATATTCACCACAGACGGCCCGACCTGCTCAACCAGCTCGGTGAAATCCGGTAAGCCACGCACCTGGGCGTAGGCAGGCGAGGAAGCGGGCCCGACCGGCATTAACCAGACCGACGCCGTCAGCGCAACCACGCCAAATCCAGACAGCAATTTTTTGAAATCAGTTAGCGACATTCTCGACCTTTCAATGACAAACCTGCAACCCAGATGGGGGCCTACCGCTTGCGCTCAAGGCCCAACGAAAAACTAGTTAACGTCTGGGCAGGTACTTCGCCCACGACTGTGAGCCACCATTCGGCGGGCTTGTCGCCCGATTTGTCGCTGAGTTTTCTGGTCAACGACTTGGTCGCACCCAGCGACATCAGCCCTTCCTGAACGTGGCGCTGGCGGTCAAACCCTTCCACAAACAGTGACACCGAGGCCAGGCCGTCTGAGAATATCCACTGCATCGCGCTTTCAGCGCCAGCCCCTTCAGCTTGATTGACAACCCGCTTAAAACAATTCATCGGTTTGAACCCGGCCACCGGCACTTTCAAAACCCAGCCTTCGGCCAAAGCGGTAGTCTTGACCAGATCCGGCCGAGTCACCTTGTAACCCTCGACGTTGGCCATCATTTGTGTGAGTTTGCTCATGCTAACGGGCGCATCAAGCTGAAGCTCAGAAAAAGCGGCCTGCTCAAGCACACGCCCGTCAGTGTCAAGCGTCTGCAACTTGACGACCAGGCCGGTTTTTTTCTCGCTCCACACCCGATAACCAAATCTCAGGTTGTCCTTCGCCACCAGTTGAACCACCTCAGAGTCAATGCCCGCAACGCGCTCAACGCCAGCATGTTTGGCTGCGTAAAACTGAGCAATGGAAGAGTCTGACGCAAGCAGCATGTTGGGAAAAAGCCTCAACGACTCCCGCTTCTCTGCCACGGCGGTTTTGCTGTCCACATTAAAGGTGATCACCTCGTCATTGCGCCGAAAGGTCGAGCGCGGTGCACCGGTGAGTGTCTCCACCCGTTCCATTTGCTGCTCCCCGTCGCAAATGTGCCAGATGCGTGCACTTGACATGTAATTTGCTGACGACACAACGAAGGTTCCCGCGTAGGCCCGTTTGCGCGACGCCTCGTGCATGCGCATCAGCCAGTCAGCGATGTTGATGCTGCGTTCTGCGGCGCCCTTGCCATCAAGCGCCGCAGCGCCAGCGGCCGCCACGACCGCTGCTGGCGAAGGCAGCGCACTCTGGTCTTTCGCATGCGCCGGGGAAAAACTGCAGGCCGCAACCATCACGGCGCCCAGCGCCTGCAAAAGGGAAAACTTCAACACGGTCACCGCGCTGGACTCTCAAAGGTTGCGTTGCGCAGAAAGCCGGCCGGCATTTGCAACGCCGAGGTTCCACCAAATTGTTTGTGGGCTGCCAGCAAGGCGTCCAGATGCGGGTCGCGGATCATGACCTGCGTTTCTGGCGCTGCGGGCGCCGCGCCGCCCGACTGCGCGAGCTGCGCGGCAGCCCCGGGCGCCGCTCCGGGCGAGCCGACATTGACCAAGGCGCTCCAGCCAATCGCAACGACAGCTGCGATTGAGGCGACGCCGGACAAAATTTTCCAACGGAAACTCGAATCGTTGGCGCTGGCGGATCGCTTTTGGTCCAAACCAGAGCCTACCGAGGCCGCATTGGCACCTGACCAACCGACTGCAGCCTGGCCAGTTTCAGGCATTTGCGCCAACCTCAGGCGAAAACGGTCCACAAACTCGATATCAGCTCTCGAGCCAGCGGCGTCGCCAAAACGCAAGACGTCGCCGATCACGTGATTGGCGTGCCAAGCCGCGCGCCCGTCGGCGCTGTCGGCGACCAAATTTACGGCGTCGGCAAACGCGCTTGCGCGCAGGCGCCCATCCATCAGGTCTGAGACCTGCACCCGGTTCTTCAATTCTTCAACGTTGGTCATCATCAGCCTCTTGGTATCCTACTCTTTGCACTGTTTTCTGCCTAGCGAAACGTATTCGAATCCCACCGACTGCCCACAGCATCACCAGCGCTTCCCCGCCTGGTTTTCCAGCATGGGCCGGATCCTGGCTGATACCGCCTCGCGAGCGCGAAAGATGCGGGATCGAACCGTGCCGATCGGGCAATTCATGGCCGCCGAAATTTCCTCATAACTCAGCCCCTCAATCTCACGCAAAGTGAGCGCCTGACGCAGATCTTCCGGCAAGGCCTGCATGGCCGCATTGACCACTGCCGCGATTTCACTGGCGGCGTACACCGATTCCGGCGTATCGTCCGTGATTGGTTCATTTCCGTGCGAATTAGTTTCATCTTCATCGTCTTTTTGAAGGTAGCTCTCAGAAACCGTGGGGTCCCGCTTGAGTTCCATCAAGAACTTTTTCGCGGTATTGACGGCAATCCGGTACAACCAGGTGTAAAACTGGGCGTCGCCCCTGAACTGATGAAGGGCGCGGTAGGCCCGGATGAAGGTTTCTTGCGCGATATCTTCCACCAAGTCCACATCGCGCACCATCCGGCCAATCAGCCGCTGGATGCGTCGCTGGTACTTGATCACCAACAGCTCATAGGCTTTTTGGTCGCCCGCTACCGTACGCTCCACGAGCATCAGGTCGCTGTCGTTCGGGCTGGTTGGCAGAGGCGAATCCGATTCCATCATGCAGATGAATTTTCCACACGCTTTTGGCTCCGCCCTGAACTGGCGCCTTTGTCTTTGGGAAGCGCAAAAAGGGCCCGCCGAAGCGAGCGCCACAAACGTTTTGATTCGCGTCCAGTTTCGCGCCCAATCGTGCGGTTCTCCAGCCAAAACCACAAACGCTGGCCGGTTAGCTGTCGGAAACCCACCAGCATCACTCGCTGAAAATCAAGGTGTACTGAGACGTCGTTAAGCGGGATCGAGGCATCGGTGCCCACCTGCGACGGCGCAAACGCCCACTGTTTTCGATCCCAATAAAGTGTCCCGACGGGCGATTTCCGCCAGTGACCCAGCGCCGCCAGGCCAATCACCAGACACAGCGCTATCACTGCTGGCAGCAACCACAACGGCTGGGGCGGCGCGACGGCCAGCCGAACACAGGCCAACGCGCCAACGGTCCAAAACAAGGCCAAGCCGCAAGCCGCAAGTCGTGAACGCGCCACCGGGAATCTGACCGCAGGGGCGTTGTACATGGATTGAGTGGCAAGTCAGGGAACCAGGGTTCCAAAAAACAGGGGTTGAGGGGAGTTACGGATGAGGAAACGCGTTCAAAATCGCTTAAAGGCGCTTAAAGGCGCTTAAACACCAACGACCCGTTGGTGCCACCAAAGCCGAAGTTGTTCTTGACGGCGACATCAATTTTGACGTCACGGGCAATATTCGCACAATAATCCAAGTCGCATTCCGGATCTTGGTTGAAGATGTTGATGGTGGGCGGCACTTTTTGCTGGTGCACTGACAACACCGTGAACACCGACTCGATGCCGCCGGCGCCGCCCAGCAGGTGGCCGGTCATGGACTTGGTCGAGCTGACCACCATCTTCTTCGCGTGGTCGCCCAACGCCGCCTTGATGGCATTGGATTCATTGACATCACCCAAAGGTGTCGAAGTGCCGTGGGCGTTCAGGTACTGCACCTGGTCGGCGTTGACACCAGCGTTGTTCATGGCGCTGATCATGGCGCGCCGAGGGCCGTCCATATTCGGCGCGGTCATGTGGCCAGCGTCTGCGCTCATGCCAAACCCGGCCAGCTCGGCGTAGATTTTCGCGCCGCGCGCCTTGGCGTGTTCGTATTCTTCGAGAACCATGACGCCTGCACCTTCACCCAAGACAAAACCGTCGCGGTCTTTGTCCCAGGGGCGGCTGGCGGTTTTTGGGTCTTCATTGCGGGTGGACAACGCGCGCATCGCGGCAAAACCGCCAATGCCGAGCTGGGACACTGTTGCCTCAGCGCCACCGGCGATCATCACGTCAGCGTCGCCATATTCGATCATGCGGCCCGACGTGCCAATGCTGTGCAGGCCGGTGGTGCAGGCCGTGACGATGGCGATGTTCGGCCCCTTGAAGCCAAATTGCATCGAGACATGGCCGGAAATCATGTTGATGATCGATGCCGGCACGAAAAACGGTGAGACCCGGCGCGGGCCGCGGTTCACCAGCTCGTCGCGGGTGGTTTCGATCATTGGCAGACCGCCAATACCCGAACCAATGTTGCAGCCGATGCGCACCGCTTCGTCTTCGCTCAGGGCGTCTCCCGTAGCCAAACCCGAATCGGCCACCGCCTGAAAAGCCGCTGCCAAGCCGAGATGGATGAAGCGGTCCATGTGCCTGCCTTCCTTTTCAGGAATGTAGTCACCAATGTTGAACCCCTTAACCTCACCGGCAAAACGGCAGGCGTAGTTAGTGGCGTCAAAACCGGTGATGGTGTCAATGCCCGAGCGCCCCGCGAGCAGGCTCGCCCAGGACTCGGCCACCGTGTTTCCCACGGGGCTGATACACCCCAACCCGGTGACGACGACGCGACGGCGTGTCATTTGGCCAAGTAGCCGCTGGTTCAGGCTTTTTGGTGCGTGCTGGCGTAATCCACGGCGTTTTGCACCGTGGTGATTTTCTCAGCATCTTCGTCCGGAATCTCAATGCCGAACTCGTCCTCCAGCGCCATCACCAGCTCCACCGTGTCCAGCGAATCGGCGCCGAGGTCGGCGACGAAGGCTTTTTCATTGGTGACCTGTGATTCTTCAACACCGAGTTGCTCGGCAATGATTTTTTTAACGCGTGTTTCGATATCGCTCATGAAATCCCTCAAAGGGTTGTAAAAGAATCCGCAATTCTAGCTGTGCAATGGGCAATTTCCCATGCGCAGCCACCGGGCGGATCAACCGGAATTTATTCCTGGGTACATCACATGTACATGCCGCCGTTGACGTGCAGCTCCTGCCCCGTCACATAACCCGCCTGGGGCGACGCCAAAAACGCCACCGCGTGGGCAACGTCAGCCGGTTTGCCAAGGTGGCCCAAGGGAATTTGCACCAACAGCGCCTTTTGCTGCGTCTCGCCCAAGGCCGCTGTCATGTCGGTTTCAATGAAACCTGGCGCGACGCAATTGACCGTGATGTTGCGCGAACCCAGCTCACGCGCCAGCGCGCGCGTCATGCCGGCCACACCGGCTTTCGCGGCGGCGTAGTTGGCCTGGCCTGCATTGCCGGAGGCGCCCACTACCGAGGTGATGTTGATGATGCGCCCATAACGCTGCTTCATCATGGCGCGCATCACGGCGCGGCTCATGCGGAACACTGCTTTTAGATTGGTGTCGACCACGGCGTCCCAGTCGGCGTCTTTCATGCGCATCGAAAGGTTGTCGCGGGTGATGCCGGCGTTGTTCACCAAAATATGCAAACCGCCCAGCTCCTTGATGATGGCCTCCACCAAGGCTTCCCCAGCCGCTGCATCGGTGACGTCTAGGTTCTTGCCGCCACAGCCCGGAAACCCGGCCAACGTGGCGGTGATTTTCGCCGCGCCTTCGTCGGTGGTGGCGGTGCCCACCACTTTCACGCCCGCGCGCGCCAGTTCCAGGGCAATGGCGGCGCCAATGCCACGGGATGCCCCGGTAACCAGGGCAATTTGCCCCGCAAATTTGAGTTCACTCATGCCGAAGCGCCCAGACTTGTTTTGACTTCAGCCAGGCTGGTCGGGTCAAACAAAGGCAGGCCCGTCATCTCGCCGTCGATGCGTTTGACCAACCCCGCCAATACCTTGCCTGGGCCGCACTCCACCACTGTTGCCATGCCGCGCGCCTTCAAAGCTTGCACACATTCGACCCAGCGCACCGGGCCAAAGGCCTGGCGGTACAACGCATCACGAATTTTGTCGGCGTCGTTTTCCAGCGCCACGTCAATGTTGTTGAGCAAGGCGATTTGCGGCGCGGCGAACTCGGTGGCTTCCAGGCGTTCGCGCAATTTGTCCGCCGCAGGTTTCATCAGACTCGAATGAAACGGCGCTGACACCGGCAGCGGCAAGGCGCGCTTCGCGCCATTGGCCTTCAACACTTCACAGGCCTTCTCAACCGCCGCCTTGCTGCCAGCGATCACCGTTTGCGCAGGGTCGTTGAAGTTCACCGCTTCCACAATTTCGTTCAGGTTCGAACCACCCAGATCACGCATCGCTTTCGTAACATCAACACAGCCAGCGATGACCTTTGAAGCTTCCATGCCCAAGATGGCGGCCATGGCGCCAACACCCACGGGCACCGCTTCTTGCATCGCCTGCGCGCGAAACCGCACCAGCGGCACTGCTTGCGTCAAAGTCAACGCGCCCGCTGCAACCAGCGCGGAATATTCGCCCAAGGAATGGCCCGCCACGGCTTGCGGCGCTACCCCAACTTCCGACATCCAGACCCTGAACGCGGCAACCGCCGCGACCAGCATCACGGGCTGCGTGTTGGTCGTTAAAGCCAGGGTCTCTTTCGGGCCTTCGCGAATCACTTTGCCCAAGTCTTCACCGAGCGCATCTGAGGCTTCCGCCAGTGTCAAGCCGACCACCGGATGGTCACCCCAAGCATCGAGCATGCCCACCGACTGCGAGCCTTGCCCTGGAAATACGAAAGCGAATGATTTCATCAAAATTTAAAGAAAAACAGCCTCCAAGTCACGAATAATTTTCGTTGGCAGCTATAAATTAAGTAGTACCGCACCCCAGGTGAAACCGCCGCCGACACCTTCGAGCATCAACAATTGACCGGGTTTGATCTTGCCGGAACGCACCCCCGCGTCCAGCGCCAGCGGAATCGACGCCGCCGAGGTGTTGCCGTGTTGATCGACCGTGACCATCACTTTGTCCATCGGCAATTTGAGCTTTTTGGCCGTGCTTTGCATGATGCGGATATTGGCCTGGTGCGGAATCAGCCAGTCGATGTCGGCTTCGGTTTTGCCAGCCTTGGCCAGTGTGGTGCGCGCGGCCTGCTCCAGCACACCCACGGCGAGTTTGAACACCGCCTGCCCGTCCATCTTCAACACCGGGTCGCCCAGAATCTGCCCACCCGAGACATTGCCTGGCACGCACAAAATGCCAACATGTTTGCCATCGGCATGCAGATCGCTGGCCAAAATGCCGGGTGTCTCAGAGGTTTCGAGCACCACAGCACCGGCGCCGTCACCAAACAACACACAGGTGGTGCGGTCGGTGAAATCGAGGATGCGAGAAAACACTTCAGAGCCAATCACCAGCGCCTTGTTGGCCGCGCCGGTTTGAATCATGGCGTCGGCAATGGACAGCGCGTAGACAAAACCGCTGCAAACCGCCTGCACATCAAACGCGGCGCAGCCGTTGGCACCCAGCTTGTGCTGCAAGATGCAGGCGGTGGAGGGAAACACCATGTCGGGCGTGGATGTGGCGACGATGATCAGGTCGATGTCTTTGGCCTCAAGCTTCGCCGCAATCAACGCGCTTTTGGCCGCCTCGAACGCCAAGTCACTACTGCAAACATCGGGCGCGGCAAAGTGGCGGGCGCGAATGCCGGTGCGCTCGACGATCCAGTCGTCGGAGGTCTCAACGCCTTTGGCGGCGAGTTCGGTGACCAAATCCGCATTGGCGAGGCGCCTGGGCGGCAAATAGCTGCCGGTGCCGGTAATTCTGGAAAATCGTCTCATCAGGCGAGTTTAGCGGCCAGAGGGTGGGGCGTCTCGGACACGGCACTGATCGGGTTGCCGACCAAGGGGTCTGACTTGCCCAATGGCGACGGCGATGTCGGCACGGAATTCGCAATGTCATCCGCATTGAGCAGAATCGCCGCAGCGTGGGCGATGCGCTCCTGGACGCGTTCGAGCAAATTGTTGTTGACGGCATCAAACGCGCGTTTGAGTGCCACCTCAAAGGCCATCACGTCGGCCGAGCCGTGGCTTTTGAACACCAGGCCGCGCAGGCCCAGCAAGGCGCCGCCGTTGTAGCGCCGGTGGTCCACGCGGTTTTTGAAGGCGGTCATCACGCCCAGTGACAACAAACCGGCAAACTTGGTGAAGATGTTGCGCGAGAACTCATTCTTTAGGAATTCGCGAATCATGGCCGCCAGGCCTTCGCTGGTCTTCAAAGCCACGTTGCCGACGAAACCGTCACACACCACGATATCGACCGTGCCCTTGAAGATGTCATTGCCTTCGACATTGCCGTAAAAATTAAGGTCGCCCGAATCACCCGCCGCCTTGAGCAACTTACCAGCCTTTTTGGTGACATCGTTGCCCTTGATCGACTCCTCGCCAATATTGAGCAGGCCCACCGAGGGCTTTTCGCTGCCACCCAGCGCCGACACCAGGGCCGAGCCCATCACGGCGAATTGCAAAAGATGCTCCGCCGTGCTGTCGACGTTGGCGCCCATGTCAAGCACCGTTGTGGCGACGCCTTTGACGTTGGGGATTTGCCCGGCAATAGCCGGGCGGTCAATGCCGTCAACCGTGCGCAACAGCAGGTAGGAAATGGCCATCAGCGCGCCGGTGTTGCCGGCAGAGACGGCCGCTTTCGCGGCACCCTCTTTGACCTGCAAAATGGCCACCCGCATGGAGGAGTCTTTTTTGCGGCGCAACGCCACTTCGACAGAATCTTCCATGCTGACCACTTCCGTGGCCGTGACGATTCGCGCGCGTGGATGCGAAAATTTGGCCAGGCTGTCTGCCAGGCCAACAAGAACCAGC
>JANOYE010000276.1:0-2736 GCA_031428695.1 Rhodoferax sp.
AACGTCCAGGTCTTCATTTTGGTCAGGCCCATCACCAGGTTGATGACGAAAAACGGCACCAAGGGCACCAGGCGCAGGGTGAAGAGGTAAAAAGCGCCCTCTTTTTCCACACCCTTGTTGATTTCCGCCATGCGGTTGCCAAACTTGTTTTGCACGGTTTCGCCCAAGACAAAACGCGCCGCGAGGAAGGCCAGTGTGGCGCCGATGCTGGCGGCAAAAGAGACGATCAACGTGCCCACACCCAGCCCGAAAATCGCGCCACCCACCAGCGTCATGATGGCCGCGCCTGGCAGCGATAAAGCCGTGACGGCCACGTAGATGGCGAAGAACGCGGCAATCACCGTGGCTGGGCGCTGGTTGTACAGCGCTGTGAAACTTCCCTGCTGCTCTTTGATAAAGGCCAAGCTGAAAAAGCGGCCGAGGTCGAATGCGAAAAATAGCGCAATCAACACGCCCAGCGCAATCAGAACCAGAGTTTTCTTGTTTTTCATGGTGATTTATCCGCAAGTGAGGGTGAACGGGCCATTTTGCTTCAACGCAGTCGATTTGCCGACAAAGAAACATTCGCGCCAAAATCAGCGGCCAACCGGAGTCAGTCGGGCGAGCTTAGAATTTCTTTCAGGCAAATACACTCATTCCTTCATGCATTCGATTTCCACCGTCAAAACCGTCAAAAGCGCCCACGCAACCCGAAAGTCCGCATGCCCCTTGACCTGACCCTGCCCGAAAAATTCAATTTCGCCGCCCATGCGCTGGCAGCCAACGCTGGGCGCGCGTCAAAAGTCGCGTTCATTGACGACAAGACCACGCTGACCTACGGCGAGCTCGACAAACGCGTCAAACGGTTCGCCGCAGCGTTGGCGTCTATCGGACTGCGTCGGGAAGAGCGCGTGTTGCTGCTGATGCAAGACACCGTTGATTGGCCCGTGGCCTTTTTGGGTTGCCTTTATGCAGGCGTCGTGCCGGTGGCGGTGAACACGCTTTTGACGGCAGAAGACTACGCCTACATGGTGGCAGACAGCCGCGCCCAGGCGGCGCTGGTTTCCGGCTCCTTGCTGGGCACCTTGAAAGACGCGATCTGCCTGGCGGGCAACCAGAGCGAGATCCGCACGACCATTGTGAGCCGCCCTCAAGCGCCGCTGGAGGAGCCTGAGCAAGATATGGAGACGGCCATTTTCTCGCACGCCACAGACGTGGCTCCCGCGCCCACCGCTGCACAAGAAATCGCCTTCTGGCTGTATTCATCCGGCTCGACCGGCCGCCCCAAAGGAACCGTGCATGCCCATGCCAGCCCATGGTGGACAGCCGAGCTGTACGGCAAACGGATCTTGCAACTGCGCGAAGACGACGTGTTGTATTCGGCGGCGAAACTGTTCTTCGCCTATGGCCTCGGCAACGGCCTGACCTTTCCGCTGCTGGCGGGCGCTACCGTGGTGCTTCACCCCGGTCGGCCGACGCCTGCCGATGTGTTTCGCATCTGGACGAGCCACAGCATTACCGTATTTTTCGGCGCGCCCACAGGTTATGCAGGCATGCTGGCGTCGCCGGATTTACCAGCCAAGGCCGATGTGAAACTGCGCATGTGCTCCTCTGCCGGGGAAGCCTTGCCGCGCGAAATCGGCGAAAAGTTCACGGCAAAATTTGGTTGCGAAATCATTGATGGCATCGGCTCGACCGAAATGCTGCACATCTTTTTGTCAAACGCGCCAGGTGACGTGCATTACGGCACCACCGGGCGGCCTGTGCCGGGGTATGAAGTCCGGCTGACGGGTGAAAATGGCTTGGAAGTCGCCAAAGGTGACATTGGCGACCTGTACATCAAAGGCCCTTCCGCCGCCCAGATGTATTGGGGGCAACGCGCCAAAACCATTGCCACCTTTCAAGGTGAATGGACCAAAAGCGGCGATAAATATTCACAAGACACAAACGGTTGTTATGTGTATGCCGGGCGCAGCGACGACATGCTCAAGGTCAGCGGCATTTACGTCTCGCCGTTTGAGGTCGAGGCGACTTTGATGCAACATGCTGCCGTGCTGGAAGCCGCCGTGGTCGGTTTTGAAGACGCCGATGGCCTGACCAAGCCCAAAGCCTTTGTGGTGCTCAAAGATGGCGCAATTGCGACTGATGCGGAACTCAAGGCCTTTGTGAAAGACCGCCTTGCGCCGTTCAAATACCCGCGCTTCATCGAATTCATAAGCGAATTGCCGAAGACCGCCACCGGTAAAATCCAGCGGTTCAAACTCAGAGGGAAATGACCATGTCCGCCGTGCTTGAAGCCCAACCCATCCAGTGGCAAAACAGCGGCAGCAGCCGCATCCCGTATGCTGCCTACACCGACGAGGCGGTGTACCGCGAAGAACTTGAAAGGTTCTTCTACAAAGGCCATTGGTGTTATGCCGGCCTGGAAACTGAAATCCCCAACGCAGGAGACTTCAAGCGCACCAAAATAGGCGAAAAATCAGTCATCGTGATCCGCGACAAAGACGGCTCCATCAACGTGGTGGAGAACCGCTGCGCGCACCGGGGCGTGGCGTTTTGCCGCGAACGCTCCGGCAACAAGAAAGAGCTGGTCTGCCCCTACCACCAATGGAATTACAACCTTAAGGGAGAGCTGCAGGGTGTGCCTTTTCGACGTGGCATTCGCCAGGAAAGCGCAGAAGGGGTCAAAGTCGTGGGTGGCATGCCGGCTGATTTCGACTTGAAGAATCACGGGCTCACGCGGCTGAAAGTGGCTGC
>JANOYE010000277.1:0-10081 GCA_031428695.1 Rhodoferax sp.
GGCCGGGCGCGGCAGGTCGTTCATGGCGGCGTCGATGATGCAGAAATTCTTTTGCTCGCCAGGCTTGAGGTACAAAGTTTCGGTGACACACACGCCTGCGTTGCCCACCAGCGAGCGGCCGGGTTCGATCATCAAGAGCCGTTGGCCGTACCCGCGCGCGTCGAGTTTCGCCAACAGCTTGCGCCACAAGACGTCGGCGGCAGGCGGTTGGTCGTCGTCGTCGTTGTTGTAGTTGATGCCCAGGCCACCGCCGAAATCGAGGTGGTGAATGGGGATGCCCGCGCCTTCAATTGCCTGCACCTGGTCCATCATGCGGTCTACGGCCTCGAGGTAGGGCCCCTCGGTGGTGATCTGCGAGCCGATGTGGAAATCGATGCCCACCACCTCCAGCCCCGGCAAGGCCACAGCGCGCTGGTAGGTTTGCATCACGCGCTCCTGCGCCACGCCAAACTTGTTGCCTTTGAGCCCGGTGGAGATGTAGGGGTGGGTTTGCGGGTCCACATTCGGGTTGACGCGGATGCTCACGGGCGCGCGCCGGCCTTGGTGCTGTTTGTTGGCGCTTGCGAAGGCCAGCGCGACTTCATTGAGCACTTCGAGTTCGGCCTCGCTCTCCACATTGAAGCAGCCGATGCCGGCTTGCAGCGCCTGTTTCATCTCGGCGCGGGTTTTACCGACGCCGGAGAAGATGATCTTTTCTGGCTTTGCGCCCGCCGCCAGCACACGCGCAAGCTCGCCGCCCGAGACGATGTCAAAACCACAACCGGCCTGGGCGAACACTTGGATCACACCCAGCGCCTGGTTGGCCTTCATGGCATAACAAATCTGCACCTGGCGGCCTTCAAAGCCGCGTTGGTAGGCGGCCAAGGCGGCCAGCATGGCGGCTTTGGAGTAGACGAACAGCGGCGTGCCGTGGCGCCGCGCCAAGGCGGCCAGCGCCAGATTTTCAGCATGCAGCTGGCCTTGTCGGTAGGCGAAATGCGGGTGGCCGGGAAGGGTTCGAAGTGTCATTTCGGGGCGTTGTTGGTTTGGGCGGGGAAGTTGCTAACCGTTGCTGGCAAGGCGGACTAGCGGGACGCCGGTTTAGCCGGTGGCAAGGCGATCGGATCAACCGGCTGATCTGTTGTCATTTTGGGCACCAACGTTTGCGGCAAGGTCGCGCGGTTGGCAGCGGCGGCGTCGGTGGGCAGGTACAAGGCGCCCTGTTGGCCGCAGGCGCCCAATGTGGCGGCGACCACAACACCAGCCAAACTGGCGATCATGTGCCCAACCCCTTTGGCAGTGCGTGATAGGCCCCTGACTAGAATCGATGAACATTGAACCATGGTGACATTGTAATGACCGACCTTGAATTTCTGGACCGCGCCGAATTGGTGCTCACGGCGGTGGAGGCCTGTTGCGACCGCATCAACGAAGACACCGAGGCCGACATCGACAACCAGCGCGTGGGCGGCATGGTCACCCTGGTGTTTGGCAACAAGAGCCAAATCGTCATCAACCTGCAAAAACCCCTGCATGAGATCTGGCTGGCGGCCAAGTCGGGCGGCTATCACTACAAATTCAGTAGCGGCTCGTGGCATGACACAAAGGGCCAGGGCGAGTTTTTCTCCAGCCTGTCGCGTTACGCGAGCGACCAAGCGGGCCAACCCCTGTTGTTCAGCGCCGCCCTCAGTTCTTGAACAGGTCGAGGATTCGTCGCTTTTCCTCAGCGGGCGGCAAGGCATGCACAGAGTGTGAGCCCTCCGCAGGTTGATCTTCCAGCCCGAGCGATTGAACACCGCCGCGCACAAACTCATTGAAGTACCACTCGCCGCCGACGTTGGAAATACCTTCCGGCGCGGTGTATTCCTGTACCGGCACACCCTTGAGCGCGTGTTGCATATAGCTGATCCAGACCGGCAACGCGAGGCCACCGCCGGTTTCGTTGCTGCCGAGTTTGCGTGGCGTGTCGTAGCCAATCCAGGTTACCGCCGCGAGCGTCGGTTGGTAGCCAGCAAACCAGGCGTCCATCGAGTCATTGGTGGTGCCGGTTTTGCCGTAAATGTCGCCCCGCCCCAGGGCCGCTTTGGCTTTGGCGGCCGTGCCGGAGCGGGTGACTTCCTGCAGCAGGCTGCTCATCAGGAAGGCGTTGCGCGGGGCGATGCCACGCATGGATTCGTCGAGCACCGGTATTTTGGTTTGCTGCAGCACTTTGCCCTTTTGTTCGGTCACCTTGGCGATCATCCAGGGGTTGACGCGGTAGCCGCCGTTGGCAAAGACCGAATAAGCGGTGGCCATTTGCAGGGGCGTGACGGAACCGGCGCCCAGCGCCATGGTGAGGTAGGCCGGATGTTTGTCGTCTTCAAAGCCGAAATTGTTGATCCAGCTTTGGGCGAATTGCGGGGTGATGGAATTCATGATGCGGATCGAGATCATGTTCTTCGATCTCGCCAAACCAGTGCGCAGGGACATCGGCCCGTCAAACTTGCCGTCGTAGTTTTTCGGCTCCCAGGCCTGGCCGCCGGTGACACCCGCGCTGAAGAACAGCGCAGAGTCGTTGATGACGGTCGAAGGGGTGAAGCCTTTTTCGAGGGCCGCAGAATAAATAAAAGGCTTGAAGCTCGAACCCGGCTGGCGCCAGGCTTGTGTGACGTGGTTGAATTTATTCATTTCGAAATCAAAGCCACCCACCATCGCTTTGATGGCGCCATTGCGCGGGTCGATCGCCACGAAAGCGCCTTCCACTTCGGGCAACTGCGTGATCTCCCAGGCCCCTTTGGTGGTTTTGGCAACGCGGATCAACGCGCCACGGCGGATTTTGATGTTCGGTGGGGCCTTGTCGGCCAGGCCGGAACGTGCGGGGTTCAGGTTGTCGCCGGTGATCTCAATGACCAGGCCATTGGGGCGAATGGCCGATATCTTGCGGGCGTTGGCCTCCAACACCATAGCTGACATCACATCGCCGTTGTCGGGGTACTCGTCCAGCGCATCGTCAATGGCTTCTTCGAGCGCAGGGCCGCTGGCCGGCAGGACGAAGAACTGCTCGGGGCCGCGGTAGACCTGGCGGCGTTCGTAGTCCATGATGCCGCGGCGCAAGGCTTTGTACGCAACATCCTGGTCGGTTGACTTGATGGTGGTGTAGACGTTGAGGCCGCGCGTGTAGGTTTCTGCGCCGTATTGGGCAAACATCAACTGGCGCACGGTTTCGGCGATGTATTCGCCATGCACGCGGTAGGCGTCGGAGACTGATTTGATCTTCAGCTCCTGGTCAGTGGCCGTTTGAGCCTCTGCGGCGGTGATGAAGTTGTTTTCCTTCATCCGCTCGATGACGCGCAACTGGCGCGCCCGCGCCCGCTTGGGGTTGCTGATCGGGTTGTAGGCTGAAGGCGCTTGTGGCAGGCCCGCCAACATGGCGGCCTCGGCGATGGTGATGTTTTTGAGGGGTTTGTCGAAATAGGCTTCGGAGGCTGCGGCGAACCCGTAAGACCGGTTGCCCAGAAAAATCTGATTCATGTAGATTTCAAGAATCTGATCCTTGGTCAGCAGGTGCTCCAGTTTGAACGTGAGAAGCACCTCGTAAATTTTTCGGATGTAGTTCTTCTCGGATGACAAATAGACGTTGCGGGCCACCTGCATCGTGATGGTCGAGGCGCCCTGGCTTTTGGCTTTGCCCAGGTTGGCCAGCGCGGCACGCATAAAACCTTTGTAGGAAACACCGCCGTGCTGGTAAAACTCGGTGTCTTCAATCGCCAGCACCGCGTCGATCATCACCTTGGGGATTTCTTTGATCGGTGTCAGATTGCGCCGCTCCTCGCCAAATTCGCCCAGCAACACGTTGTCCGACGAAAAAACCCGCAACGGCAGGATCGGGCGGTAATCTGAAAGGTCGGAAATGTCGGGTAAATTGGGATAAGCCACTGACAATGCGATTGCCACAACAATCAATATTGAGAGCGCGCCAGCCAGGAGCAGCCCAGCGCTCCAATAGATGAGGCGAAGCAGCATGCGTCCCAAATTAAAGCCGCCTGGGGTTGGATTGGCTGGCGGCGAGTCGGCGGAGGTGTTTAGAGCGGGGATAGCAGGCATTCAAGAAGCGATAAGGTCGCGCCACCATTATAAAAAAGCCAGGACAGCGATGGACTTTTGTTCGTGTGTTGCAATGTTACCGGGAACCGCGCGACCATCGGATGGCACGACTTGGGGCTGATATGCTGGTCAGGAAGCGTCTGCTTTTGACAACGTTTGATAGCACCCAAAATGGAAAAATCCTTTGCGGGACAAGGAGCTTACTGATAGCATTCAAGTGAAGTCTTAAGTTTCGCCGGTTCTCAATCGGCTTGTTTCAGGGGATTGTCTTGATCTCTTTGGGGTCGTTGTTTAGTCGTCAGCCCGCAGCTATGTTGGGTTTGGACATCAGTTCTTCCAGTGTCAAGCTGGTTGAGCTGAGCCGTGACAAAGGTGGAAACCTGGTTCTTGACCGTTGCGCCATCGAGCCGCTGGAGCGCGGCTGGATCACCGACGGCAATATTGAAAAGTTTGACGAAGTGGCCGAGGCGGTGCGCCGACTGGTCAAAAAGAGCGGCACCAAAACCAAAAACGTGGCCATGGCGCTGCCGCCCTCTGCGGTGATCACCAAAAAAATCATTTTGCCAGGTGGCTTGTCTGACATGGAGCTTGAGCTGCAAGTCGAAACCGAGGCCAACCAGTACATTCCCTTTCCACTGGATGAAGTGAGCCTTGATTTTTGCGTGATTGGGCCGAGCAGCGCGTCAGCCGGTGATCTTGACGTCTTGATCGCTGCCTCGCGCCGCGAGAAAGTGCAAGACATTCAAGGTCTGGCCGAAGCCGCCGGGCTGAAGCCGGTGATCATTGATGTCGAATCATTCGCTTCCAGGCTGGCTACGGGGCGCTTGATCGAAACCTTGCCGAACAAGGGCGCTGGCACCATCGTGGCGCTGTTTGAAGTGGGCGCCATGACAACCAGCATGCAAGTCATACGCGACGATGAGGTGCTGTATGACCGGGATCAGGCCTTTGGCGGCGCACAGCTCACGCAGCTGATCGTGCGCCAATATGGCTTCTCGCTGGAAGAAGCCGAAACCAAGAAACGCAGCGGCGAATTGCCTGATGATTACGAATCCAGCGTGCTCAAGCCGTTTGTCGAGAGCATGGTGCAAGAGATTGGCCGCGCCTTGCAGTTCTTTTTTACCAGCACGCCCCACAACAAGGTCGATTACATCCTTCTGGCGGGCGGCTCCGCCGCGCTGCCGGGCCTGACGGCGGCGGTTCAGCAGCACACCACCTTCGTGTGCAACCTGCTCAACCCGTTTGAGGGCATGGAGATGGGCAGCGGCGTGCGGCTGAAAAAAATGACGCGTGAAGCGCCCTCGTACCTGACTTCGTGCGGCCTGGCGCTGCGGAGGTTCATGCAGTGATCTTGATCAACCTGCTTCCCCATCGGGAAGCCGCCCGCAAGGCCCGGAAAGATTTTTTCAACGTATCCCTAGGCGCTGCGGCGTTGCTTGGCGGTTTGATTGCTGGGGGCATCTTTCTTTGGTACCAGGCGCAAATTTCCCTTCAGCAGCGCAACAACAACGTGTTGACCAGTGAAATCAAGGTGCTTGAGGGGCAAATCAAGGACATTGCCGGCCTGGAGTCAGAAATTGCCGCCCTGCGCGCGCGCCAGCAGGCCGTGGAAGACTTGCAAGCCGACCGCAACCAACCGGTTTATCTGTTGACCGAGTTGGTCAAACAGTTGCCCGATGGTGTCTACATCGGCTCCATGAAGCAAGACAACCAGCTTGTGACACTGCAGGGCGTGGCGCAATCGAACGAGCGGGTCTCCGAACTGCTGCGCAATTTGGCCAATAACACACCGTGGTTCACCAAGCCAGAGTTGGTAGAAATCGTTGCGGGCAACGTGGCGCTGAACCCGCGAGAGCAAAAGCGGGTGGCCAATTTCACCATCCGGGTTCGACTGGTTCGTTCCAGCGACGCGCAAAAGGCCGCGCAGGCTTTGGCAGCAGCGCCAGTGGCGGTTCCTGCCGGGAAAGCGGCCGGTCCAGCGGCCATCCCAGCGGCTATCCCGGCGGCAGCAGTGCCGCAGAAAAAATAGGGCGCAGCGTATGGCTACCAAATCAGAAAAAGCCCCGGCAAAAGTCGACTTTGCCGCCGTTCAGGAAAAGCTTGTCAGCCAATTTCGCAATTTAGACCCGCGAGATCCATCGGTCTGGCCGAGTTTGCCGCGTTATGCGCTGCTGCTGTTGACAGCCGTAGTGGTGGTGGTGGCCCTGTGGTTCGCTTGGCTGGTCAATTCCGAAGAAGAGCTTGTCAAGGAGCAGGCTGCCGAAGTCAAACTCCGCGAAGACTACACAGCCAAATTAACAAAAGCAGTGAACCTGGATGCTTTGAAAAAGCAGCGTGAGCAAGTTCAGCAGTATGTGACGCAGCTTGAAAAGCAGCTGCCCAGCAAGGCCGAAATGGACGCGTTGTTGTCAGACATCAACCAGGCCGGGTTGGGCCGCAGCCTTCAGTTCGAACTGTTTCGGCCGGGCAGTGTGGCCGTCAAAGAATATTACGCCGAATTGCCGATTGAGGTGCGTGTGACAGGCCGGTTCCATGACATGGGCTCGTTTGCTTCGGACATCGCCAATTTGTCCAGAATCGTGACCTTGAACAACCTTGAAATCACGCCTGTCAAAGACAACACTTTGACGATGCGCGCGTCGGCGCGAACTTTTCGGTACCTTGACCAGGACGAAGTTGCGGCGCAACGCAAAGCGGCAGCACCCAAAGGGGCGAAGAAATGAGCACGGTCTTGTCCATCCCGTTGCGACTGGTTTTTGCGCTTGCTGGGTTCCTGTTGGTGGCCGCATGCACTTCTTCCAGCGAGGACGAATTGCGTCGGTGGATGTCTTCACAGAAAAGCCAGACTCGGCCCAAGGTCGCGCCCATTGCTGAGCCCAAACAGTTCAAGCCCGAGAGTTACCAGCAGGTTGGTACGGTTGAGCCTTTCAGCCGCGAGAAGTTGACACAGGCGCTCAAAGGCGATGCCACTCAAGCCACTGCCAATGCAGGCTTGGTGGCCCCCGAATTGGCACGGCGCAAAGAAGCCTTGGAGGCCTTTCCGCTGGACGCCATGTCGATGGTTGGTAGCTTCGTTCGCGGCGGCCAGTCTGTGGCTTTGGTCAAGGTCGATAGCCTGCTCTACCAGGTGCGCCCGGGCAACTACTTGGGGCAAAACTACGGGCGGGTCGGCAAGATTGCAGAAACCGAAATCATCTTGCGTGAAATCGTGCAGGACGCCGTCGGCGAATGGATAGAACGCCCTGCAAAATTGCAGTTGCAAGAGAGGTCAAAATGAAGAATCAAAGTGGGTACTTGGCAATGGGCATTTGGCGACATTTCACGGTTTTCGTGGCGAGTTGCCTCGTCGCATTTGGCGCGCAGGCACAAACGGCCATCGAAGCGATTTCTGGATCGGTTCAAGGAGGCGCCGAAGTCATTCGCATTGACTTGTCGCAGCCCTTGGCCGCGATTCCTACCGGATTCACCATCCAATCGCCTGCCCGTATTGCGCTCGACTTCCCGGGCATTACCAACGGCATGGGCCGATCGACCGTCGACATCAATCAAGGCAATTTGCGTTCGGTTAGTGTGGTGCAAGCTGGCGACCGCACCCGCGTGGTGGTCAATCTGAAACAGGCGACGGCTTACAAGGCCGAGTTGCAAGGCAAATCTCTGCTGGTCGTTTTACAGCCGGTTGCAACCGCAGCGGCCCCGGTGGCAGCGGCCGCGCCCGCTTTCTCGGCGGCGGTTCCAACCCGTGACACGCAACCCATCAAAGATCTGGATTTTCGACGGGGCGTGGATGGCTCAGGTCGGGTAATCGTTTCCCTGCCAAGTAACCAAGTGGGTGTTGACATCCGCCAGCAAGGGCAAACGCTGGTGGTCGAGTTCATGAAATCGACCTTGCCTGAAGGTTTGCGCAGGCGTTTGGATGTGGCCGATTTCGGCACTCCCATACAAACCGTCACCACGTTCCAGTCAGGCGACCGCGTGCGCATGGTGATTGAGCCCAAGGGTGCCTGGGAACACAGTGCCTACCAAAGTGACGAGCAATTTGTCGTCGAGGTCAAGTTGCGAAAAGTAGACCCGGGCAAACTAACCCAAGGCGTGGGCTACACCGGGCAAAAACTGTCGCTGAATTTCCAAAACATCGAGGTGCGTTCACTGCTGCAGGTGATCGCTGATTTCACCAATTTCAACATTGTGACGTCCGACTCCGTGTCGGGCGCCGTCACCCTGCGGTTGCAAGATGTCCCTTGGGACCAGGCGCTTGAAATCATCCTCCAGGCCAAAGGCCTGGGCGTGAAGAAAAATGGCAATGTCCTTTGGATTGCGCCCAGAGACGAAATCGCTGCGAAAGAAAAGCTCGAACGCGAATCCAATGTCGCGCTTGAAGGCCTTGAGAATTTGCGCACCCAGGCCTTTCAGCTCAGTTACG
The DNA here is from genome assembly GCA_031428695.1 of Rhodoferax sp. Classification (GTDB taxonomy): domain Bacteria; phylum Pseudomonadota; class Gammaproteobacteria; order Burkholderiales; family Burkholderiaceae_C; genus JANYCG01. The sequence continues at coordinate 8,483 of JANOYE010000277.1, forward strand.
CCAAGGCAGCCGATGTGGCTGCCGGCCTGCTGGGAACCGGTGTGGTCGGTAGCGCCAAGATCCTCAGCAACCGAGGCAGCGTGATTTCAGAAGTCAGAACGAACCAATTGTTCGTTACCGATATTGGCAGCAAACTTGAAGCCGTTCAGCAGTTGATTGCCAAGCTTGACATTGCGGTGCGCCAGGTCTTGATTGAAGCCCGGATTGTTGAGGCTTCGGATACGTTTGGCAAGTCGCTTGGTGTACGGCTGGGTGGCAGCGACTTGCGTGCCCAGCGGGGCGGTGACGGTGGATACCAATTTGTGGGTGACAACAGGGTCGCATTTGGCACCAACTACGGCAACGCCGTGGCCACCAGTGGCGCTGGCGGGGCCGTCGACTTGACCAGCAACTTTGTCAACTTGCCGGCCGTTGGCCAAGGTGGCGCGGCGGCAGCAACGTTTGCGATCTCGCTTTTCAGCTCCGCCGCAAACAGATTTTTGAATCTTGAGCTCTCTGCGCTGGAGGCTGACGGCAAAGGGAAGATAGTTTCAAGCCCACGGGTAGTGACGGCAGATCAAAAAGAAGCGTCCATCGAGCAGGGTGTTGAAATTCCGTTCCAGCGCGCCACCAGCTCGGGCGCCACAGCCATTGAATTCGTCAAGGCCAATTTGTCACTGCGGGTGACGCCTCAAATTACGCCGGAGGGCGGCATCATCATGGATGTCGAGGTGACCAAGAACTCCATCGGGCAGACGACTGCTGCTGGCTTGGCGATCAATACCAAGCGTATCAAGACACAAGTGTTGGTGGATAACGGTGGCACCGTCGTGATCGGCGGCATCTTTGAATTGAACGAAACGGAGAACGAAACGAAAGTGCCATTTTTGGGTGACTTGCCCGGCGTTGGCATACTGTTTAAATCGCGCTCTAGGGTTGCGAATAAACAGGAAATGTTGGTTTTTATTACGCCGAAGGTTGTTACAGACCGGGCGTTGCGCTGAGATGATAATTCTAAGTATTAAGGCCGAGGGAACAATGATGAATGCAATTAAGAATATTGCTGGGGTGGTACTTGCTGCCGCGCTAATCTCGTGTGGTGGAGGGGGTGGGAATCCCGGTTTTGTCAGCGGAAGTGCGGTAACTGGCACGGCAACTGGTTCCTCAACGACTGCAACTGATCCAAATGCGTCCGTTGCTTCGATTGGGATTAGCCCGAGTTCGAGCACCCTTAAGGCTGATGGGACATCTCAAGTGACCTTTACGATAGTCGCATTGACCGGGGGAAATGCTTCTGTCAGCGGTGCGACCATTGCTCTTTCGGCAACGAATGGCGTTGTTCTAAGTGCACCTACTGTTGTAACAACAGCAGCTGGGGCGACTTTGACGATGACAGCTGTGTCTTCTGACCAGACCAATCGCGCATCAGTCATAACTGCCTCGTGTACGAACTGTAGTGCGCCTGCATCGACAGTTCAGATCAGCATTACTGGTGCGTCGGTTACCTTGAACAACTTCGGCATATCCAGCCTTGTTGTTGGCGGGCCCAACACAAGCCTCGCAGTTATAGTGAAGAACGTGGCAGGAGTTGCGATGCCCGATGTCACAGTTACCTTTGCT
>JANOYE010000278.1:0-1634 GCA_031428695.1 Rhodoferax sp.
CGTTTCCCCGAGTCGCGCCCCGGTTCTAACTTTGGTGGCCGTGTGACCCACGCCGCCCGTGGCGCCAATGAAGGCTTTTCGCGTGACCGCAAGTTCGGTGGCGGTGGTGGCCATGGCGGCGGCAATAGCGGCGCTGGCGGCGGCTTCAATTACGAGCGCAAAGGCGGTTTTAACGACCGCTTCGCCCAAGAGCGTGGCGCCAGCGATCGTTTCTCGAATGATCGCGGCCATGGTGGCGGCAACTTCGGCGGCAACGGTGGTGGCAACGGCGGCGGCAATTTCGCAGGCAATGGCAACGACTTCAACGCGCCACGCGGTGATTTTGGTGACCGCAAACCCGCCTTTGCAAAACCCGCCTTTGGCAAACCCGCATTTGCCAAGCCTGGGTTTGGCAACCCAGCCGGCCCGCGCGCCTTCAAACCGGCGCCTGGCCCGAAAGTCTTCGCACCGCGCGACGCCAAAAAGCGCCCCTTCCGCGAAGCGTGATGCAAGTCCAACTATTAACACGTATGTTAATAGTTTGTCGTCAAAAGAGGTGGTTTTCGTTCTCTCAGAAAATAAACCAACCTTAAGTCACGTATTCATTGAATTTATTGCTATATAAAAAATAGCAATTATTTGTCGGCAAAAATCATCACGCAGCGGCTTTGACCCAGCGCAATTGATTCACAATGGCGGCCTGGAGGTTTCAGCCATGTCATTGGTTAACCGCTTCAGCCGACTTCGAATTGATGTTCGAGTCGGCCCCTATTTCACTCTGGCTGGAAGACTACAGCCAACTCAAAGCCCTGTTTGACAGTTGGCGTGCGCAAGGCGTCGTCGATTTCAAGACGCATGTGAAGCAGCACCCCGAGGTGTTGGGTCAAAGCGCAGGACTGCTCAACGTTCTGAAGGTCAACCGGAAAACCCTCGAAGTGTTTGGCGCGGCCAGCCAAGAGGAACTCGTGGGCCGTCTGGGCGAAGTGTTTCGCGACGACACGTTTGGCAACCTCGCGGTCGAGCTTGAGGCGCTGTGGTTAGGCAACCTCAATTTTTCCAATCAATCCGTCAACTACGCTTTGGACGGGCGGCGCCTCGATGTGCAAATCCACATCCGCGTGTTGCAGGGCCATGAAGGCAGATGGGATCGCGTGCTGGTGTCGCTGGAAGACATCAGCGCCCGTGTCGCCGCGCAGAACGCTCTGGTGCTCAGCGAGCTGCATGCCCGCAGCCTGTTTGATTATTCACCGGTGTCGCTGTGGGTGGAAGACTTCAGCGGCGTCAAAATTCTGCTCGATGAGGCTCGCGCCTTGGGCATTGAAGGCTTTCGCCTGTTCATCAGCGTGCACCCGGAGTTTGTCGAGCGCTGCATGGACGCGATCAAGGTGCTGGATGTGAATCGGCAGACCTTGACCATGTTTGGCGCGGCGAACAAAGAGGCGCTGGTGGACAACCTGGGCCGCGTCTTTCGCGACGAAACTTGCTGCGCCGCGTGGGCGAGGTGCTGACCAACGCCACGGCCGGGGCTCCGTATTGCGTGGCACGCATTGGTGGCGACGAATTCGTCATACTGATGCCGGGTTGTGACGAGCGCTTGGCCCACAACCTCAAGGGCCGCATTGAATCGACCTTGGAGCTCAACAACCAGTTCTACC
>JANOYE010000279.1:0-17333 GCA_031428695.1 Rhodoferax sp.
GCTGCGGCGCTTCACCTTCAAGATCAAGTTCAAGCCGCTCACCAAAGTGCAGCGAGAGAAGATGTTTGTCGTCGAGGCGCTGGGCGGCAAGGAAGAACTGATGACCTCCGACATGCGCCACAAACTCGCCCTGCTGGAGCAGCTGTGCCCTGGCGACTTCGCCGCCGTGAAGCGCCAGGGCGTTATTCTCGCGACTGAGCTTGCGCCGATGGAGTTTCTGGAGCAGCTGGAGATGGAGCACCGCATCAAACCAGAAGTGCGCGAGAACCGGGGGATGGGGTTTTTGCATTAGTCCTGGCCACACTTGCGACATTCCAGGTCGCATCATTCTGAAATTAAAGGCAAGCGCATGTAACTCAAAGCATAGAATTCCAGTGGAGATTCAACCCTCAACCACCGACCCACTGGAGTTATGAATCGATTGAGCTTTTACGAGGGCAAACCCGCCGCAGCCTGGTTCCGAGCTATTTCTCGGGCAAGTCGAAGCCCGCTCAGGGCCAATGCCACAAGCCGCAACGACAACATTGGGCGGGCGACAGGCCGGTTTTTGGCGTTGTTGCTCACCGGCTTGTTGGTCGCGTGTGCAGCGCCAAAGTACACCATCGACGATGGCCGCAAAGTCAATGAAGAGCTCTTAAGCAACATAAGGACTTTCGGTGCCGGTGAACACACCCTGCGAGGCGCGATTGTCCGCTCCGCCGCGCTCACCGACCCCGACTGCTCAACCCAATGGGAGCTGCCGTTCGCGGTCAGCAGCAGTTATGACTGGCGTGAAGATGATCGAGTGGCTTGGGTGCGCGGACTTGGCGTTGATGAACGGCTGACGGTGGTGGGCGCTGCCCCTGGCAGCCCCTTGAAGCTGCGCGACAAAATTGTCGAGATTGGCGGTCAAAGCCAGGACAACACCGAAAAAATGCTGCTCGGCTTGGTTGAACTGCGCGACCGAGGCGAGCCGTTTGACGTCAAACTGTCAACCGGGGAAAAGTTTCGCATCAAGCCGGTGAAGGTTTGCCGTGGTTACACCCGGTTGGCCGCGCCCAACACACCCAAGGCGCAGGACTACCACTGGTTGTTGAGCGTCCATCCGCTGGAAGTGGCCAAGGCCGACCTCACGGACGACGAAGCGCTTTGGATGGTGTTGTGGACACAAGCGGTCTCTGAAGAGGCCGGCGCGCGCATGAAGACCTACCACTACGGCACCAAAATCGCCGGCACCGTGTACAACCTCTTTACCATCGCAACCGGCCTGCAAGGCGCGGCCGTGGCGGCGAGCGCCATCGTTGAGACCGCCAAGAGCGCGGCGGTCTCAGCCGCTTCGAACCTGCTGAGGCAGCAAATCATCGACCAGGCCACTGCGCTGGCCGCCGCCCGGCTTAAGGACCAAGCGCTTGACGCCACCCGCAAACTGGTGCTTTCGAAGACCGTTGACGGCATGCAGCAGGCCGCTGTGAACCGCGGGCTTTTGTCCGGCGTGTCGTGGGTGGCTTCCACCAAGTTTGTCGAGGCGGATGTTTGGGCCTTTGAGCGCATGGGGAAACTCAGCGCCAACCCGCTTTCAGGGCTGACCCTGAATCAAAAACTCCTGGATCAGAAGCTCACGTCCAATTCGATGGCCTTGGATCCCGAACGCATGGCGGCCTTGGTGAAGGTGGCCGAAGGCAAAGGCCTCAAAGAAGAAGTCGCGAAAATTTTGCAAGGCGTGCAACTGGAGGACATCCAGTTTGCCTTAGCTGAAATGCCCTTGGCCTCATCCAGCGAAGGATTTTCTTATGAGGACATGGGCACCGCTTCGAACCCTGGTGGCAAATTGGGCGCAGGCGGGCTGATAGACGGCTTGTTGGAAATGCCTGTCTCATCCGGGAAAATCAAATGAAGTTGCTGCGAAGAAACATCCGCCCAGGACAAGGTGTGGGAACGCGCCGAACCCTTCGGAAAATCTTGTCGGTGGCGCTGCTCTCGACGGGGTTCTGCCAGGGCGCGCTTGCGCAGAGTCAAAGCGCCGCGCCAGTGGCACCCAGCGCCAGCACCGTTGTCGCCGCGACGCCAGCGCCGGAAGGGTGTCGGGCGTTGACCGAAAAGGCCATGGCCAACGACCTCAAAGCGGCCCACGCCCAGTCCCGAAGCGCCGACTTGACCGAGCAGCTTGAGTTGCTTGAAGAGGCGGTCGCGTTGTGGCTCAAAACCAGCACGCAATGCGACGGCCGCGCCAAAGAAAGAGCGCAACGGAATCTGGCGGAAAGCCAACGCGTGCGCGACAGCATCACCGAACAATTGGGCTCAGGCAAGCCCTGCCTGGCGGCACAAAGAGACGCCGCCAATTTGCAGGACATGGCCAAAAAAGCGCTTGCAGAGCGGCGTTACGGCCAGTCTGCGACCTTGTTCAGAAAGGCCAGTGACAACTGGGATGTTGCGTCAGAGTTGTGCGTCGGCGAGGCCCAGCGGGTTGCGGAAACGCGCCGGGTGCAGTCTGACGTGGACGGGCACAACGCGGAGAATTGCGCGCCCTTGTTTGAGGCGGCCCGTGAGCAAACGCTTAAATTCCGGGCGGCGGCGGGCGCCATGGCGCGCGAGGAAAAGCAAGACGCGTCCCAGGCGGTTGAAACGCTTTGGCGCGATGTGGCAGGGCGGTGCAAAGGCGAGGTGGTGGCAACGGCCAATGGCAATGCCCAAGCCGTCGCGCGTGACCGAGGCACGCCCTGGGTGGCCAAGGCCATGGTGGCGGCACCGATGGAGTTGAACAGAGCTGCGGCTGCGCAAAGCGCTGGCGCGGCGGGGCTTGCCGCGCCCCGGCCCGTCGCCGCCCAAGCACTGGCAAACCAGCAAGTACTTCCATTGACGGCGGCGCTGGCTCCGACCGGACAAAACGCGCCGGCAAGCTTGCCGCCCCCCGCGCCGGTTGCGACGGATCAACCCAAGGAATTCACCGCAGAAGGCACGCGTTACAGCGGTAAATTTGTCATCGACGCCTCTGGCAAGACTTATTCCGGCACCGGCAAAATCACCTGGCCCAACGGCGACATGTTTGACGGAACGCTGGTGAATGGCCGCCGCAATGGCGTGGGCCAGGCGGTCTGGGCCAATGGGCAGCGATATAACGGCGATTGGCTGGAAGACAAACAAACCGGGCGGGCCCATGTGCGGTTCCTCAACGGCAACCAGTACGAAGGAAGTGTGCTTGACGGCAAACCCCACGGCCAGGGGCGCATGACCTACGCTTCCGGCGACAGCTACGCCGGGCAATTCAACAGCGGCGTCCAGGACGGGCGCGGTGCTTACCTTTGGAAGAGCGGCCAGAAATTCGATGGCGAATGGAAAAACAACCTCCCCCACGGCGCCGGACGGATGGAATTCGCCACCGGCGAAATCTGCGAGGGCCAATTCGCCGCCGGCGAGCCTGATGGAAAAGGCACCTACAAGTGGCCCAACGGCGATTTGTACATTGGCGACTGGAAAGCCGGCAAGAAACACGGCCAGGGGGCCTTCGTCTGGAAGAATGGCGATCGCTGGGAGGGAGCCTATGAGAATGACCAGCAGAAGACCGGCGAGCTGACACGAAAACCGATTTAAGCCGCCACCAGCCCACACACCCGAAGCACGTCGCCGCCATACGCTGCCAGCTTCTTCTCGCCAATGCCGCTGATGCCTTGCAGCGCATCCACGGTTTGCGGGTTGCGTTCGGCGATGGCGGCTAGCGTCGCGTCGTGGAAGATCACGTAGGCGGGCAGGTTGTGTTCTTTTGCGACTTCGGCGCGCCAAGATTTGAGGGCGGCGAAACGCGCTTGGGCTGGGGCGTCCAATGCGGCAGCAGCCGGCGGCGGCGCGCCTTTTTTAGTGCGTTCGACAACTGATTTTTTGGGTTTGCGCTCGTCGGGCGAGAGCGTGCTTTCGCGCAGGCGCACCGGCACGTCGCCCTTGAGCACGGCGCGCGACGTGTCGGTGAGTTGCAGCGTATTGAAGGCCTGCGCGTCCACGTTCAATGCGCCGGTGGCGACGAGTTGGCGCAACACGCTGCGCAATTGGAATTCAGACAAATCAGCGCCAAGCCCGAAGGTGCTCAAACTGGCGTGGCCAAATTGAGCCACCTTCTCGGTGGCTTTGCCGCGCAGAATGTCCATGATGTGGCCCGCGCCGAAGCTGATGCCGCTGTGTTGTTGCACGCGGTAGATGGTGCTGAGGAGTTTTCTTGCGGCGTCGGTGGCGTCCCAAACTTGGGGAGGCGTCAGGCAGTTGTCACAATTTCCGCAGGGTTTGCTGGTTTCGTCGAAGTAGCCCAGCAACCGCACGCGGCGGCAATCGGTGGCCTCGGCCAGCGCCAGGAGCGCGTCGAGTTTGCCGCGCAAACCTTGCTTGAATTCTTCCCCCGCCGGGCTTTCGTCGATCATGCGGCGCTGGTTCACCACGTCGGCCAGGCCGTAGGCCATCCAGGCGTTGGCGGGCGCGCCGTCACGGCCGGCACGGCCAGTTTCCTGGTAATACCCTTCGATGTTTTTGGGCATGTCCAGGTGCGCGACAAAACGCACGTCGGGTTTGTCGATGCCCATGCCGAAAGCGATGGTGGCGACCATCACCAGACCAGCGTTGTTTGCGCCGTCACCCGATTCGGTGCGCAAAAAGCGGTCTTGATTGGCTTGGCGAACCGCCTGGTCAAGGCCCGCGTGGTAGGGCAAAGCCTCGACGCCGCGGTCACACAGCGCCCGGGCCACCTCCTCCACCCGTTTGCGCGTTTGGCAGTAGACGATGCCGGCGTCGCCCGTATGGTGGTTGCCGATGAAGCGCTGCAACTGCTGCATCGGGTCGCGTTTTTCGACAATGGTGTAACGAATGTTCGGGCGGTCAAAACTGCTGATGAAAGTCTTCGCGCCTTCAAGTTGCAGGCGTTCGACGATGTCGGCCCGGGTGAGCGCGTCTGCCGTGGCGGTGAGCGCAATGCGCGGCACCTGCGGGTAACGCGTGTGCAGCACGGTGAGCGCGCGGTATTCGGGGCGGAAGTCATGCCCCCACTGGCTCACGCAATGCGCTTCGTCGATGGCAAACAGGCTGAGCTTGCCGCGTGCGTGCAGGCCGTCCAGCAGGTCCAGAAAGCGCGCCGTGGTGGCGCGTTCGGGGGCGACGTACAGCAAGGTCAACTTGTCGTTGGACGCGGAGGCGCTCTGCAGGCGGCGCTCGACTTCCAGCGCGGCCTCCCAGCTCAGCGACGAATTCAAGAGCGCGGCATCGACACCGGCCTCGTGCAATGCGCCCACTTGGTCGTGCATCAGCGCGATCAACGGCGACACCACCACCGCCAGCCCGCGCCCCGCGCGCTGGCGCACGATGGCCGGCACCTGGTAACACAGCGATTTGCCGCCGCCCGTGGGCATCAACACCAGCGCGTCGCCGCCACCGACCACGTGTTCGATGGCCGCCTGCTGGTGGCCGCGAAATTGGTCGAAGCCGAAGACTTCACGCAGTACTAATTTTTCCGTTAATTGTCTATCCACTGTTATATTTGAACTCTAAATTAGTCAATTTGACTGCAAAATAAGAAGCTATCTACGCACAATATTCGTGACTTATAAGCAGTAATTTACATATGAAAAATATACACATTACATTTGTTCCCAAGGTAATTTATCAAACCGCCAGCCGTTGATCGTCGAGCGGTGAAATTGGTCGTTCAAGTCGCCTTCGAACCCATGCACCACGTTGACCACATCGGTGAAACCGGCGGCTTCCAGCGCCAGCCCCGCATCCACCGTGCGTTTTCCACTGCGGCAGATCAACACCACGGTGCGCGCCTTGTCTTGCTCGGCCTCCTGTTCCACCTGGCGGACAAACCCGGCCGGGTCAGGCGTCAAATCAGGGTATTCGTACCAGGCAATCATGTGCACACCGGGCGGGCGGCCGACGTAAATCGACTCAATCTCCATGCGCACGTCAACAAACAGCGCTTCTGGGGTCTGCTGGATCAGCGCCCAAGCGTCTTTGGGAAGCAGGTTTTTCATGGGCCTATTGTCGGGCACCGATTTGCCCCAAGCGGGCCCGCTGTTTCTACAATCGGGGCATGACACAGCCTGGACGCACCCACACCCACCATCAAGCTCGCACCTACACCCGGGGCCAAGCCCTGCCCGGCATTCTGGCCAGCCGCATCGCCATTCTGGACGGTGCGATGGGCACGCAAATCCAGAACCTGCGGCTGGACGAGTCGCATTACCGGGGCGAGCGCTTCAAAGATTTCCACAAAGACGTTAAAGGCAACAACGAGTTGCTCAGCCTCACGCGGCCCGACGTGGTCCAGGCCATCCACGAGGCTTACCTTGCCGCCGGTGCCGACCTCGTCGAGACCAACACGTTCGGCGCGACCACCGTGGCGCAGGCCGACTACGACATGGGCCACCTGGCGAGCGAGATGAACCTGGCGTCCGCCCAACTGGCACGCGCCGCCTGCGACAAATATTCAACGCCGAGCAAGCCGCGTTTTGTCGTCGGCGCTTTGGGCCCCACACCCAAGACTGCCAGCATCAGCCCCGATGTGAACGACCCCGGCGCGCGCAACGTGTCATTCGAGGAGTTGCGGGCCTCGTATTACGAGCAGGTCGAAGCGCTGGTGCAGGGCGGCAGCGACGTGTTGCTGATCGAAACCATTTTTGACACGCTGAACGCCAAGGCGGCACTGTTCGCCATCGACGAGTATTTCGAAGCTTCGGGCGAGCGCCTGCCGCTCATCATCAGCGGCACCGTCACCGATGCTTCGGGCCGCATCCTCTCGGGCCAGACCGTCACCGCCTTCTGGTACAGCGTGCGCCATGCCCAGCCGCTGGCCGTGGGCCTCAATTGCGCACTGGGCGCGGCCCTGATGCGGCCCTACATCCAGGAGCTGAACCGGGTCGCGCCCGACACCTTCATCAGCTGTTACCCCAACGCCGGCCTGCCCAACCCGATGGCGGAAACGGGCTTCGATGAGACGCCTGAAGTCACCTCGCGCTTGATCCGCGAATTCGCCGCTGAGGGCTTGGTCAACATCGTCGGCGGCTGCTGCGGCACCACGCCCGCACACATCGCGGCGATCACACAGGCGGTGAACCCACTGGCGGCGCGCGCCTTGCAAAAATCGTTCTTCTACAAGGAAGCGGCTTGAGCCTGAAGCGAGCGGTTTGGCGGCTGGCGGCCCTGCTGGCGGCCCCCTTGGCAGCGGCGACAACTTCGCTGGCGCAGGGGCCACAGCCTGCTTCGCCGCCAACTTCGCCGATTTCGCCGCCGCCGATTCCCCGCTTCATCGAAGAAACCGATGCCGCTGGCCTGCAAAGCCGCTTTGAAGGCGAAGGGGAGTTCATGGTCGGCGGCGGTGTCGCCACTTTCGATTGCGACGGCGACGGCCTGCCCGAGGTGTATGTCACCGCCGGGGTGAACCGCTCCAAGTTTTACCGCAACAAAAGCGCCAAGGGCGGGCCGATCCAGTTGCTCGAAGAACGCTCCGGCCTGGAGTTGACGAATGCCATCGGCGCGTATCCGATTGACATTGACGGTGACGGCCACGCCGACCTGGTGGTGTTGCGTGTGGGCGAAGTGCAGGTGTTTCGCGGCCTGGGCGGCTGCAAGTTCGAGCGCGCCAACGAGGCCTGGGGCTTCCAGAGCAGCAACGGCTGGCACAGCGCCTTTGCCGCCACATGGGAGCGCGGCCAGTCGTTCCCGACCCTGGCCATCGGCACCTATGTGGATCGCACCAAACCGGAGTTTCCCTGGGGCAGTTGCACGCCGGCCATGTTGATCCGGCCCGCCGCTGCCGCCAAAAAGTTTGCGCCGCCGCAAGCCCTGGCACCTGGCCACTGCGCGCTCTCTATGTTGTTTTCAGACTGGGGCCGAAGCGGCCAGGCCGACCTGCGGGTGAGCAACGACCGCGAATATTACAAGGGCGGCCAGGAGCAGTTGTGGAAGATGTCGCCCGGCGCGGCCCCTGCTTTGTACACGCCCGAACAAGGCTGGAAGCCGCTGCAAATTTGGGGCATGGGCATTGCCAGCCATGACCTGGATGGCGACGGCAAACCCGAGGTGTTCCTCACCAGCATGTCTGACAACAAATTGCAAAAACTCGTTGCAGGCTCTGCCGGGCCGAGTTATGTGGACGTGGCCTACAAAACTGGCGTGACCGCGCACCGGCCTTATGTGGGCGGCGACGTGCATCCCTCCACCGCCTGGCACGCCCAGTTTGCCGATGTCAACCACGATGGTTTGGCCGATCTCTTCATCGTCAAAGGCAATGTCGGGCAGATGCCGGATTTCGCCACCTTGGATCCCAACAACCTGTTGCTGCAACAGCCCGACGGAAAATTTGTCGAAGTCGGCCAACAAGCCGGCATGGCCAGTTTCAAGCGCGGGCGCGGCGGCATGTTGGTGGATTTGAACGGCGACGGTTTGCTCGACATGCTGGTCGTCAACCGCTGGGACAAGGCGCAACTGTGGCGCAACGTGGGCGCAGGCACGGCAGAGAAGCCGACGGCGATGGGCCATTGGCTGCAGGTTCGCCTGAGCCAGCCGGGCGGGAATCGCGATGCCATTGGCGCGTGGGTGGAAGTGGCGCTGGGTGATTCTCCTGCAAGCGCGCGCGTGATCCGCCAGGAGCTCACCATCGGCGGCGGCCACGCCAGCGGCAATTTGGGTTGGCTGCATTTCGGCCTGGGCGCGGCGGAAAAAGTGCGCCTGCGGGTGTTGTGGCCGTTTGGCGAGTGGAGCCCCTGGCACGTGGTGAATGCCGACAGCTTTTACAACATCGACAAAACACGCGGCGCCAGCTTGTGGAAGCAGCCATGACGCGAAACCGGCGCTTTGGCGCACTCCGCTTTGCTACTGTTGTGATAGCTGTTTACGCATGTATTTCGAGACCTGCAGCTCAGATTAATCAAAATACTCAAACGAATCCGCCGGCCATGGCTGCGCAGAAACCCGCCGCCCAATTCAGCAGCGGCGTCGCCACCGAGTGGTTTTCACTCGCGCTGTTGCTCACCCAGCAAACACCCGGCTTCAGCCCGCCGGTGGCCTCACGCGCGCTGGCCTACGTGGGTTTGGCGCTGTATGAATCCGTGGTGCCTGGCATGCCGCAATACCAAAGCCTGGCCGGGCAATTGAACGAACTGAGTTCGCTGCCCTGGGCGCAGCCTGATGAGCCCCTGCATTGGCCCACCGTCGCCAACGCCTCGATGGCCGCCATGACGCGCATGATGTTCAGCAACGCAAGCACCGAGAACAAAGCCCGCATTGATTTACTAGAGCGCAGCCTGCCGCTCAAATACGGGCAAGATTTTGACCCGGCCTCGCTCAACGCCGAAATCACCAACCGCTCCGAATCGTTCGGCAAACTGATGGCGATGGCGATCATGACCTGGGCCCGCACCGATGGCGGCCACGAGGCCTGGGGGCCGCTCAAACGCAGCCAACAAAATTACGTGCCGCCCAGCGGCTCGGGGCAGTGGGCGGCCACACCCCCGGCGTTTGCGCCAGCGTTGTTGCCGCTGTGGGGGCAAACGCGCCCGTTCGTGCTCAAAGCGCCAACCGATTGCCCGGCGCCGCCGCCGCCCGCCTATTCCGAAGAACCGAACTCGGCGTTTTACAAAGAGGCGCAAGAGGTCTTGCGCATCGCCACCCAGGCCACGCAGGCGCAGCGGCAATTTGCGCTGTATTGGGCCGATGACCCGGGCAAGACACCCACGCCCGCAGGCCACTGGGCCTTCATCGCCACCGACCTGCTCAAAACCCGCAAAGCCGATTTGGCCGCTGCGGCGCAAACCTACGCACGCCTGAATTTGGCCATGGCGGATGCGTTCATCGCCGCCTGGCACACCAAGTACACGCTGAACGTGTTGCGGCCCGTCACCTACATCCAGTTGGGGCTGGACAGCAACTGGGTGCCGCAACTCCTACACACGCCGCCCTTCCCTGAATACCCGAGCGGCCACTCAGTGCAATCGAGCGCGGCAGCGGGCGTGTTGGCCAGCCAATTCGGTGCCAGCACGGCGTTCACAGACAACACCCACAATGACCGGGGCTGGGGCCCGCGCGATTTCCCCAGTTTCAAAGCCGCCGCCGACGAAGCCGCCCTGTCGCGCTTGTACGCCGGCATTCACTACCGCTTTGGTGTGACGGGCGGGCAAGTGCAGGGGCGCTGCGTGGCGGAGAAAATTTTGGCGCTCAAGTTCACGCGGTGATTCGGGTTTTGTTTCAGAAGTTGAAGCCCTCGAACTGCCCTTTGAAACCAAACGTAAAGTCGCGGTCAGCGGTTACCAGCCAGTTTCAAGGGTAAGTCCTGATTTATGCCGGGGCCCGCAAAATCATAATTAGTGCATCGCTTGAACTAAGGCGATGCGTGATTTGAAACCACAACCCGCAACTGCAACCCAATCCAATAAACCCAGGCCGCAGATCGGCTGATTCACCGGAGCTCCCCATGAAACTCAAACACACCCTGACCGCCCTCGCAACCAGCGCGGTATTTGGCCTCACCGCCGTCGGCGCCGTGGCGCAAACCATCGGCGTCAGCTGGTCCAACTTCCAGGAAGAACGCTGGAAGACCGACGAAGCCGCCATCAAGGCGCAGCTCGAAAAATCGGGTGCCAAATACATCAGCGCGGACGCTGGCGGCTCGCCAGAGAAGCAGTTGGCCGACATCGACAGCTTGATCTCCAAAGGCGCCAAGGCGCTGATCATTCTGGCCATGGACAAAGACGCCATCTTGCCCGCAGTGAACAAAGCCAACCAGCAGAAAATTCCGGTGGTGGCGTATGACCGCCTGATCGAAGCGCCCGGCGTGTTCTACATCACCTTTGACAACGTGGAAGTCGGCCGCATGCAGGCGCGCGCCATCCTCGCGGCCAAGCCCAAGGGCAACTACGTGATGATCAAAGGCTCGCCCACCGACCCGAACGCCAATTTCCTGCGCGGCGGCCAGCAAGAGATCATTGACGCCGCCGTGAAAAAGGGCGACATCAAGATCGTCGGCGAGGAATACACCGACGGCTGGAAGCCTGAAGTCGCGCAGAAAAACATGGAGCAGATCATCACCAAAAACGCCGGCAAGATCGACGCGGTGGTGGCCTCCAATGACGGCATGGCCGGTGGTGTGGTGGCCGCGTTGACTGCCAAAGGCATCAAGGGTGTGCCAGTCTCCGGCCAAGACGGCGACCATGCTGCGCTGAACCGCGTGGCCCTGGGCACGCAAACCGTGTCGGTGTGGAAAGACTCCCGTGAACTGGGCCGCGACGCCGCTTCCGCTGCCGTGGCTTTGGCCAATGGCAAACCCGTCAAGGGCGCGACCAAATGGGCTGGCGGCGAGAAGAAAGTCGAACTGCAAGCCCAGTTCCTCAAGCCCTTGCCTGTCACCGCCAAAAATCTCGATGCGGTGCTGAAAGCTGGCTGGATCAAGAAAGACGTTTTATGCAAAGGCGTCGAGAAAACCGGCCCCGCCGTGTGTAAATAAACCGGTTCGCTGACCTTGGCTTAAACCACGAAACTGCGGGCCTGGCGTCCGCAGTTTTGTTTGGCTCGCATTTTCATTCGGCCCACCGTTTGGTTGGCGCCAAGATTTGCCATTGGAGGCACCATGAACCCCGCATTGGCCGCGTTGAAGCAGGCCGCTATCGACTGGCGGCTGGTGTTGATGAGCGCCGTGTTGGTGCTCGTGGCCGTGGTTTTCAACTTCCTGTCGGACGGTATCTTCTTGTCGCCGGAAAACCTTTACAACATTGCGCAGCAAACGGCCGTGGTCGGCATTGTCTCGACGGTGGTGGTGCTGGTCATCGTCGCCCGCCACATTGATTTGTCGGTCGGCTCGGCGATGGGGTTTGTCGGCGTATTGATCGCCACCTTGATGTACACCTACGGCTGGAGCCCGCTGGAGGCGTCGTTGGCCGGACTGGCGGTGGCCATTGCGGTGTCGCTTTACCAAGGTTCACTCACGGCGATGCTCGGCGTGCCGTCTTTTGTGGTCACACTGGGCGGCTTGATGTCGTTCCGGGGCGCCGCCTTTCTCGTCGCCGATGGCAAAACCCAGCCCGTGAACGACGCTTTTTTCCAGCGTTTTGGCGGTGGTTATGACGGCTCGATTGGCGTCACGGCCAGTTGGGTGGTGGCCGGCCTGATGTGCCTCGGCCTGCTTATTGCCACCTGGCGCAAACGCCAGGCCAATGACAGGTACAAAGTGCCAAACAACCCGCTGTGGGTGGACGCCCTGGTGTTTCTGGTGCCAGTCATCATCGTGCTGAGTTTCGCGGCGGCCATGAACGCCTACAAAATTCCCAACAAAGATGCGCCGCAAGGCATCCCGATTCCGGTGTTGATCTGGGCCGCCGTCGCTTTTATTCTGTCGTTCCTGGTGCACCGCACGCGGTTTGGCCGTTACGTTTACGCCATGGGCGGCAACCCGGAAGCGGCGGAGCTGGTGGGCATTCCGGTGCGGCGCGTCACCTTGATGTTGTTTGCGCTGATGGGCGCTTTGATTGCCATCGCGGCCATCGTGTCGATTGCGCGTTTGAATGCCGGCACCAACTCGTTGGGCACCGGCATGGAGTTGTATGTGATCGCCGCCGCCGTGATTGGCGGCACGGCCTTGGCCGGTGGCAGCGGCTCGATCTTGGGCTCGGTGTTGGGCGCGCTGATCATGCAGTCCATCGACAGCGGCATGTTGCTGCTGGACGTGCCCATCGGCTGGCGTTACGTCATCATCGGCCAGGTGTTGATCGCCGCCGTGGTGTTTGACGTGTTGTACCGCCGGGCGACGGGAGACACGGCATGAGCGACGGACAAGACCGGCAATTTCCCGCCGGGCCGCCCCAAGGGAAATTCGCCCCCTCGGGGGGCAGCGACCCGCGCAGCGGCGGAGCGTGGGGGCAACAATTTCCCGCCGGGCCGCCCCAAGGGAAATTAGCCCCCTCGGGGGGCAGCGACCCGCGAAGCGGCGGAGCGTGGGGGCAACCTCTCGTCGCTCTAAAGGGCATCAGCAAGGCTTTCGGCGGCGTGCATGCCGTTCAAGACGTGAGCCTCAATCTCTACCCTGGCGAAGTGGTGGCGGTTTTGGGCCACAACGGCGCGGGCAAATCCACACTGATGAAAATGCTCTCTGGCGCCTACCCGATAGACAGCGGCGACGTGGTGATCTCGGGCGAGACGGTGCACATCCGCACGCCTGCCGACGCGCAGCGCCTGGGCATCGAGTCGATCTACCAAACGCTGGCACTGGCCGACAACCTGGACGCCGTGGCCAACCTCTTTTTGGGCCGCGAGTTGCTCACCCGCTGGCGCACGCTGGACGACCACCGCATGGACGCCGACGCGCGCAAGGTGTTTTTGCGGCTGAACAAAAACTTCACCAACATCCGCACGCCGGTGCGCCGCCTCTCGGGCGGCCAGCGCCAGGTGGTGGCGATTTCGCGGGCGATTTATTTCAACGCCCGCATTTTGATCATGGACGAGCCCACTGCGGCGCTTGGGCCAGAAGAGACCGCGATGGTCGGCAACCTGGTGCGCCAGCTCAAGGCCGACGGTGTGGGCATCTTTCTGATCAGCCACGATATGCACGACGTGTTCGCCTTGAGCGACCGCGTCGGCGTCATGAAAAACGGCCGCTTGATCGGCACCTACCGCACAGCCGATGTGACCGAAGACGAAGTGTTGGGCATGATCATCGGCGGCAGGCGCCCCGAAGGCAAAACCCAGGCCGAAGTGTGAGCTGTTCCCGATGAAAACCACCGGCGACCAGCAACTCGTCAAACGCATCAACCGCAGTGTGTTGTTGCGCCTGATCCGCTCCGAGCCCGGCCTGTCACGCGCGCGGCTGGCGCTTAAGAGTGGCCTGACCAAATCGACCGTAAGCACGGCGGTGCGGGAGCTGCTCGACGAGGGCTGGTTGACCGAAGACGGCATTTCCGCTGCCAGCGGCCTGGGTCGGCCTTCAACGCCGCTGCACATCAACGCCAGCGCGCGCGGGCTGGTCGGTGTGGAAGTGGCGGTCGATTGCCTGCGTGTGGCCAGTGTCAGCCTGCTCGGTGAAGTGCTTTGGTCTCATGAAGAGCCGCTGCAAAACCCGAAGCCCGAAGCGGTGTGCGCCCAAGTGGCCGCCTTGGTGGCCAAAGCCCAAGCCGAACTTGCGCAGCGTGGCTTCCTGCTCTGTGGCGTGGGCTTGGGCTTGCCTGGTGCGTTCGAAGAGGCCACTGGCATCCTGCGGTTCGCGCCGAACCTGGGCTGGCGCAACCTCGTGCTGGCGCCGTTGATGGCGCAGGCGTTTGCCGACGCTGGTCTGCCCGACGTGCCAGTGCATATCCAGAATGAAGCGGATGCGGCGGCTTTGAGCGAATACGAATTCGCCCACAAGGAAAACTCCGACGCCCTGATTTTTGTCACCTGCGATGTGGGTGTGGGCGCGGGCATCGTGCTGGACGACCGGCTTTACACCGGCTCGCAGGGCTTGGCCGGTGAAATCGGGCACACCATTTTGCAGTTTGACGGGCCGCTGTGTTCCTGCGGGCGCAAGGGCTGCGCTGAGACCTTCATTGGCGCGCGCGCGCTCGGCGAAGAGTTGCGCGTCACCGGCAAACTCGACGTGGCCGGGCGTTATTTGGGTGTGTTGATCCAGAACTTGTGGACCTCGTTCAACCCGGCCGTGTTGGTGGTGGGCGGGCGCTCCTGCGTGCGCCACCCCGGCCTGGTCGCCATCGCACAGCGCACCTTGCAAGACTTTGCCACCAGCGCGGGCATGCCGCCGCCAGTGGTGCGGCCGGCGAGTTACGGCCTGTTGGCTGCAGCGGTGGGCGCGGCGGCGATGGTGTTGCATCGGTACATGCGGCCCATACAGACAAGTTCTCAAACAGGTTCTCAAACCACGTCTCAGAAAAGTTCTAAACCGCGTTCTCAGACCCGCACGCGGCAGACCGTTGCACCCGCACGGGGCCGCGCGGCGCCAACCCAAAACGCCAACAAAATGCGCCAGCCCGTGCTGGCCTGACCCACTATGTTCCTCGGCATCGACATCGGCACCTCGGAAGTCAAGGCTTTGCTGTTGGACGACGACCACCGCCTGGTCGGCACGGCAGGCGCTCCACTGGCGATTTCCAGGCCGCATCCCGGCCACAGCGAGCAAGACCCCGCCCATTGGTGGCAGGCGACGCTGCTCGCACTTGAAAAGCTGCGCACGGCGCATGCCAAAGATTACGCCGCCATCAATGCGATTGGCCTGTCTGGCCAGATGCATGGCGCGGTGCTGCTGGATGCCCAGCATCAAGTCTTGCGCCCAGCTATTTTGTGGAACGACACCCGCGCCAGCCTCGAATGCGAAGAGATGATGCGCGACTGCCCCGAGTTGCCGCAACTCGCGGGCAGCCTGGTCATGCCCGGCTTCACCGCGCCCAAGCTGCGCTGGTTGGCGAAACACGAGCCCACGCTGTTCGCCAAAGTGGCCAAAGTGCTGCTGCCCAAAGACTACATCCGCTTCAAGTTGACCGGCGAGTTCGTCTCTGACCTGTCTGACGCCAGCGGCACCGCGTGGCTCGACGTGGCCAAACGCGCTTGGTCTGAAACCTTGCTCAAGCTGACCGGCCTCACGCCAGAGCACATGCCACGCCTGGTGGAAGGCAGCGCGTCGTCTGGCGTGTTGCGCGACGATGTGGCCAAGCTGCTCGGTTTGCCGCGTGGTGGGCTTGGCGGCGTGACTGGCGGCGTGACTGGTGGCGTGATTGTGGCCGGTGGCGGCGGCGACAACGCGGCCAGCGCAGTGGGCATGGGCGCGGTGGCGGCCGGCCAGGGCTTTTTGTCGCTCGGCACCAGCGGTGTGTTGTTTGTGGTTACGCCCACTTACCAGCCCAACCCCGCTTCGGCGACGCATGCGTTTTGCCACGCCGTGCCGGGCCAATGGCACCAGATGAGTGTGATGTTGTCTGCCGCCAGTTGCCTGCATTGGGCGACGCGCTTGGTCGGGGCGTCTTCGGAATCAGAGATGGAAATCAAGGCCAGCACGTTGACGATGCATGAGCGCGCCACCGCCCCGATCTTCCTGCCCTACCTGAGCGGCGAGCGCACACCGCACAACAGCGCCAACGTGCGCGGCAGCTTGCATGGGCTGGACCACGACACGCATGCCGACAGCCTGGCCTACGCGGTGATCGAAGGCGTCACCTTCGGCCTGAACGATGGCCTGGCGGCTTTGCGCGCTGCGGGCAGCCAACCCCAGCGTTTGTCGCTCGTGGGCGGCGGCGCCAAGAGTGCCATGTGGGCGCAACAACTCGCGTCTTGTCTTGACCTGGAGATCGTCACCCACAGCGGCTCGGCGGCGGGCGCTGCCTTGGGTGCGGCCCGGCTGGCTTGGCTGGCCTCGCTGGGGTCACGCGGGGCGCATGCCGACATGGCGCATATTTGCCCCGCGCCAGACGTTGAGCGGGTTCACACACCGAATGCGGCCGAGCAAGCCATGTTGTTGCCAAGGTACGAACGGTTTCGCGCGCTTTACCCGGAAAGAAACGGATCGAGTTGAAATTAACTTGGGTATTAACTTAATATTAACACCGCCAAAAATACCCGTTGTTTACTTATTTTACTAATTTTTATTTACTTATTTTATACAAAATGACTACCTATTTTAATAGCATAAAACCCATTGAATTCGTGACTTCATCCTCAAGAAATTCATTAGGGTTCAAGTGGTACGATAAAAATCAAATCGTTTTGGGCAAAACCATGCAAGAACAGCTGCGTTTTGCGGTTTGTTATTGGCACAGCTTCAGCTGGAACGGTTTCGATCCGTTTGGATACGACGGCACGTTCGAGCGCCCCTGGCACGCCCCCGATTTAGCGTCAGACCCGATCGGCGCGGCCAAACTCAAAGCCGACGCCGCCTTCGAGTTTTTCAGCAAACTCGGCGCGCCGTATTACTGCTTTCATGACCGCGATGTCGCCCCCGAAGGTGCCACACCGCGCGAGAGTGTCAACTACCTGCACCAGATGGTCGATGTGCTGGCGAAGAAGCAACAAGACACCGGCGTCAAACTCTTGTGGGGCACGGCCAACTTGTTCAGCCACCGCCGTTTCATGAGTGGCGCGGCCACCAACCCCGACCCTGAAATCTTCGCGCTGGCCGCCCTGCAAGTCAAGGAGGCGATGGACGCCACACTGAAACTCGGCGGTGCCAACTATGTGCTCTGGGGTGGCCGCGAAGGCTACGAAACCCTGCTCAACACGCGCGTCGGCCAGGAGCTGGACCAACTCGGGCGTTTCATGAACATGGTGGTCGAACACAAACACAAAATCGGCTTCCAAGGCACCATCCTCATCGAACCCAAACCGCGTGAACCGACCAAACACCAGTACGACTACGACGT
>JANOYE010000280.1:0-8788 GCA_031428695.1 Rhodoferax sp.
TTCTTCGAACACACACGCCGGCTGGGCCTCAAAAACGTGCTCAATTGTTTCTCCTACACGGGGGGCTTCACCGTGGCGGCGCTGGCGGGCATGAAGGCGGCAGGTATTGCGGATGGCCATGTCACCTCCATCGATTCCTCGGCGCCTGCCTTGCAAAAGGCCGCGCACAACGTCAAGCTGAACGGACTTGACCCCACCTCAACGACCTTTATTGACGCCGATGTCAACACCTCGCTGCGGCAATTTCTCGAGCAGGGCAAAACCTTTGACGCCATCGTGCTGGACCCGCCCAAATTTGCGCCCACTGTCGCTCATGCCGAGCGTGCAGCCCGCGCCTACAAAGACATCAACCGGCTGGCGTTCAAATTGCTGGCGCCGGGCGGCGTCTTGTTCACGTTTTCATGTTCGGGCGGCATCAGCGCCGATTTGTTCCACAAAATCGTCGCCGGGGCCGGCGCGGATGCAGGGGTAGACGGCTACATCACCGAGCGCCTCGGCGGCGCGCCGGATCACCCGATGACGATCAATTTCCCGGAAGGGGAATACCTGAAGGGGTTGGTCGTGATGCGCAAATGAGGGCGTTACCGCGCTGGTGTTGGGTGGCCGAGCCACGGGTGGCACCGGATTGAATACGCCGATAATCACCCCATCTGTGCAGACAGTCCCCAAATGCTTCGTTTTTCGAGACAAAAATCATGAGTTTGATCCCCGCCACCATCCTGACCGGTTTTCTCGGTTCCGGCAAAACCACGCTGCTGAAGCGCATATTGCAAGAAGCCCACGGGCAGAAAATTGCCGTCATTGAAAACGAGTTTGGCGAGGAAAACATCGACAGCGACATTTTGGTCTCGGAAACCAAAGAACAGATCATCCAGATGAGCAACGGCTGCATCTGTTGCACCATCCGCGAAGACCTGCGCGGCGCACTTCGTGACTTGGCTGAAAAAAGGCGCAAGGGCGAACTCGATTTTGACCGCGTTGTCATCGAAACCACCGGCTTGGCCGACCCGGGCCCGGTGGCGCAAACCTTTTTCATGGACGATGAAATCGCCGAGAGTTACCTGCTCGACTCGATCTTGACGCTGGTAGACGCCAAACACGCCGCAACCCAACTCAACGACCGCCAGGAAGCGCGGCGCCAGGTGGGTTTTGCCGACCAGATTTTCATCAGCAAGACCGACCTTGTGGCCAAAGACGAGACCGATGCGCTGATGCACAGGCTCAAACACATGAACCCGCGCGCGCCGCAAAAAGCCGTGCATTTTGGCGATGTGGCGCTGTCGGAAGTGTTTGACCTGCGTGGCTTCAATTTGAACGCCAAGCTCGACATTGACCCGGATTTCCTTAAGGAAGAAGGGCATGACCATGGTCATGACCACGAGGGCCATGATCACGAAGGCCACGAAGGCCACGACCACGCTGATCACGACCACAGTGCGGGCGAACACTGCGATCACCCATCACATGCCAAAGAAGGCCATGGCCACCACCATCACCACGACGATGACGTGAAGAGTTTCGTTTTCAGGTCTGAGCGTGCTTTTGACGCCGCCAAACTGGAAGACTTTTTGGGCGCCATCGTCAATATTTACGGCCCGCGCATGTTGCGTTACAAAGGTGTGTTGCACATGAAAGGCACCGACCGCAAGGTGATTTTCCAGGGCGTGCACCAGCTGATGGGCAGCGACCTGGGCCCGCCTTGGGGGCCGGATGAACAACGCGTCAACAAGATGGTGTTCATCGGTATTGACCTGCCCAAAGACATGTTCCTGCAAGGCATGGAGCAGTGCCTAGTCAGTTGAGCTGTCTCTGGGGCTTGTGTCAGGGGCGTCCCGTGTTTGTCTCGATTTTGCAACTGGTGGGTTTTCCCGTCAGGAAGCCTGTACACTCGCGCGCCGATGAAAATTCGACCAAAAACGGCACAAATCCGCTCTGCCTGCCAAATAGGGGGCGTAGATAGGGGGCGTATAAGATCGCCTGAGGGAGGTAATTCTCGCCGCAGTGGCTTTTGGTTAAATTTCAAAGGCGGTTCGTTGGCCGCAGATGTGCTCGAATAGCTGGCACATGTCAGGAGAACTCAAGTGAAAGCAGTAGTTGCCAAAGGCAAAGTCGTTAAATCCAAACAGGTGGTGAAATCCACCGGCAAAGCCGTCGCTAAACCGCCAGCGAAGCCCGTGGCCAAGCCCGCTGTCAAGGCCAAAGCAGGAAAGCCATTGGCCAAACCAACTAAACCAGCCAGTTTGGTGAAGAAACCCGCAAAAACTGTCGCAAAGCCTGCCGCAAAGCCAGTAGCCAAATCGCCAATCAAGGCAGCGCCAAAAGCTGCCAAAAAACCGCATGCCAAAGTTATTGACTCAAGGAAAGTGGCAGCCAAGTCGGCGACAAAATCTGCCAAGCCGAACCCCCCCGCGTCAAAAGCGCCTGCCTCTGTCAAACCATCCAAATTGAACGCTGTCGTCTCCATACCGAAATCGCCCGCCGCTAAAACCGCAACCACTACCGCCCAACCGGTGGTCAAGCCTGAAAAACTAACCAAGGCAGTCAAGCCAGCAGCAGTGGCTGCGCCAATTCCAGTCAAACTGCCCACCGAAGTGACCGGCCCGTCCGGGGTGCCGCAAAAGACCGGGCGCCCGTCGTCGCGCCTGGCGCAGCTCACGGTGCCATCGATGGCGCAGTCTGTGGCGTCTACTGCGGCCAAATCGAGTTTTACCCAGTCCACTGCGCTTCCGTTAATCACGCCGCCCCTGGCATCGGCTGTCAAGAAAGACCCCAAACTGGCGAACAACTGGAAGTCAAAAACAGCAGAGCAACTGACCGACGCCGAGCTCATCGCCATGCCCGATTCGGAGTACATGGGCGAGAAACAAATGGCGGCATTCCGCCTGAAATTGCTGATATTGCGCCAGGAAATTCTCGCCAGCGCCGGTGAAACCACCGAACACCTGCGCGAAGACACTGTGGTCGTGCCGGATCCAGCGGACCGCGCCACCATCGAAGAGGAGCATGCGCTGGAATTGCGCACCCGGGATCGCGAACGCAAGCTGCTGAAGAAAATCGAGCAGTCGATCAACCGCATCGACGCGGGTGACTACGGTTACTGTGACGAAACCGGCGAGGCGATTGGCGTCGCGCGGTTGATCGCGCGGCCCACGGCGACCCTGTCTCTTGAAGCGCAACAGCGCCGAGAGCTCAAGCAGAAAATGTTTGGAGACTGAGTGAGCGAAAGTCAGTCGCCGGGCTTGCTAAGATAGCCATCAGCGACAGACCTGAACTGCCCAACCTATTCCGGACTGAACAACACTCTGATGGCCACCAAAGACAATCCTGCTGGTTTGCTCTCCAAGGTGGCAAAGTTCGTCCGCAATCCCACCACCAACTGGTCGGATCTGGACAACCCGCCCTCCGCCGACGCCGAAAGCGGCTACAGCAAACAAGCGCTCAAGGAAATGATCGAGCGCAAGCGGCAAAACGACTTTGTCCGCAAACGCGAGTTCGACCAGTTGCGCAAGTTGCGCAGCCGAGATCCGAGCATGCCAGTTGACGCGGCTGGGCGGCCGTCTTTCTACCAAAGCAGCATGCCGTCGAACTTGGATGAGCGCGCACACACGCTCAAAAAGATCGACGAAATCGAAGCCCAGATGTCCAAGCAATGGTGGAAGGGCAAACAGATTGATGGCGCACAGCCGCAAGGCGGTTTCCCGGTTGCCTCGCAGGCCGCAGCCGAAGGCGCTTCCGCGGGCGCCGACTTTGCGGCCACTCAAAATGGGGAGCCAGGGGCTCCGGCGGCGGCGGCGAGGTCTGGGGGCGGCGATTTCGCCAAGACGCAAATGTCCGGCGGCCTGGGGCGCAACGATGCCTCGCGACCGGCGACCGCCCCATCCACTTTGGGCCCGGCCTACGACCCCTCCGGCTTTTCCACTTCCAAGCTGTTTGCCGAAGAACTCAGTGACGATGCCTCTGACCCCGAGCTGGAGGAGGCGGCCATCCGGTTCGCCAATGGCGACAACGACGGTGCCGAGAGTGGCCTGCTGGACGCCTTGAAGTCCAGCCACGGCAAGGGCGAGTTTGCTACCTTGTGGGTTGCCGCATTGTTTGATTTTTACCGCGCCACCAACCAACCTGCCAAGTTTGACAGTCTGGCACTGGACATCGCCACCAAGGTTGGCCGTTCGGCGCCCGCCTGGATGTCCATGCAGGAGCAATTTAGCGCCAAAGTGGCCGAAGAAATCGAACGCACGCGCCCGCAAGGGCTAGACGCCAGGCCGATTTGGTCGTGCCCGCCGAGCCTGACACTGACGGCCATGGGCGAGTTGCACCTGGCGTTGGCCAACGCGCCCCGGCCTTGGACACTTGACTGGAGCGCATTGCACGACATCTTGCCTGATGCCCTAAAGACTCTGGCAACTCTGTTTGCGACCTGGTGCAACCAGACTGTGAGCCTGCGCTTTGAAGGCGCTGCCAACCTTGACCGAGTGCTTCGCGGTTGCACGCCGTCGGGGAACAAGGCTGCCAACACCTTATGGTGGCGTATGCGCATGGACGGGCTGCGCATCATGCGCATGCAGGACGAGTTTGAACTGGTCGCACTGGACTATTGCGTGACCTATGAGGTTTCGCCGCCCGCCTGGCAAGACGCCGCCTGCGAGTATTTGGTGGAGGGTGTTCAGGTGACCGGCCCAGTGCCGCTCGATACCGTACTGTCGCCTTCAGCTGCCTTGGCCAAACAGGCGGCAGAGTCCTACACCGTGCCCGCCGGGCTGGAAGACGTGCCTGCCGTTGTGATTGAGTTGACTGGCGAGATTTCGGGCGATGCGGCCGAAGCGCTGCAACGCCTTGAGTCCGGACGCCATCAAGGTGTGAGCCGCCTGGTGGTTTCCTGCGCCAAGCTGATTCGGGTGGATTTTTCAGCCGCTGGCAGCATACTGAACTGGGTTGCCAACCGGGAGGAAGAGGGCTGCCACGTGCAGTTCCGCGAAGTTCACCGGCTGGTTGGCGCCTTTTTCAACGTGATTGGCATCAACGAACACGCCAAGGTTGTGCTGCGCTCCAACTGAGCTGTCGCCGACTTGAGCTGGTCGGCAGTCGTGCCGCCCGCTTCCTCACCGCCCCACTGCTCCACACATTCAATCGAGAAACTTATGGAACAATTTCATGGAACGACCATCATCAGCGTGCGTCGCAAGACAGAATCTGGCTGGAATGTAGCCATTGGTGGCGACGGCCAGGTCACGTTGGGCAATATCGTCGTCAAAGGCACGGCACGCAAAGTAAGGAAGCTTTACCACAACAAGGTGTTGGCCGGTTTTGCGGGTGCCACGGCAGACGCGTTCACCCTGTTTGAGCGTTTCGAAGCCAAACTTGAAAAACACCAGGGCAACTTGACCCGCGCCGCCATCGAACTCACCAAAGACTGGCGCACCGACCGCGTCTTGCGCCGGCTTGAGGCGATGCTGGCCGTGGCCGACAAAGATGTTTCGCTCATCATCACTGGCAGTGGTGATGTTCTGGAGCCAGAGAAGGGCATTATTACTATCGGCTCAGGTGGCGCGTTCGCGCAAGCGGCGGCCATTGCGCTCTTGGAACACACTGAAATGACAGCGGAACAAATCGTCAAGAAGGCCCTTGAAATCGCTGGCGAGTTATGTATTTACACCAACATGAACCACACCATCGAGACGCTTTCATGACCCCGCAAGAAATCGTTGCCGAGCTGGACCGCCATATTGTGGGTCAACACCAGGCCAAACGCGCCGTGGCCATCGCGCTGCGAAATCGTTGGCGCAGGCAGCAGGTCGAGCCAGGATTGCGCGCCGAAATTACGCCAAAAAACATTCTGATGATCGGGCCCACAGGGGTCGGCAAGACCGAGATTGCGCGGCGTCTTGCGCGACTGGCAGACGCGCCTTTCATCAAGGTTGAAGCCACCAAGTTCACTGAAGTTGGGTACGTGGGAAAAGACGTGGACTCGATCATCCGTGACCTGGCCGACGTGGCCGTCAAGCAGACCAGGGTGGCCGAAATGGCCAAGGTGCGCGCGCGGGCCGAAGACGCCGCCGAGGAACGCATTCTGGACATTCTTATTCCAGGGCCGCGCCATGATTCGGGCACCGCCTTGGCTGCTGAAACGCCCGAAAGCACGGCGCGCCAAACCTTCCGCAAGAAATTGCGCGAAGGAACACTTGCCGACCGGGAAATCGAAATGGACGTGGCCCATGCGCCGCCCCAATTGGAGATCATGGGGCCTGCCGGCATGGAAGAAATGACCGAGCAGTTGCGTGGCATGTTTGGCCAACTGGGAAAAGACAAGCGCCAAACTCGCAAACTCAAAATCAGCGAAGCGATGAAAGCCGCTATTGACGAAGAAGCCGCGAAACTTGTCAATGAAGAAGAAATCCGCACCCACGCGATCAACGTGCTCGAGCAAAACGGCATCGTGTTCATTGACGAGATCGACAAGGTGACCTCGCGCAGTGGTGGCGAGGGAAGCGGCGCCGAAGTGTCCCGCCAAGGTGTTCAGCGCGACCTGCTGCCGTTGGTGGAAGGTACTTCGGTGTCAACCAAATACGGGGTCGTGAAAACAGATCACATCTTGTTCATCGCCTCGGGCGCTTTCCATCTCAGCAAACCCAGCGATTTGATTCCGGAGCTGCAGGGGCGGTTCCCAATAAGGGTCGAACTGCAGTCCCTTTCGGTGCAGGATTTTGAAGCCATCCTGACGCAAACCCATGCGTCGCTTGTCAAGCAATACCAGGCATTACTGGCGACTGAAAGCGTCACCGTTGAATTCTCGAAAGACGGTATTAGGCGCCTCGCACACATCGCGTTTGATGTGAATGAGCGCACCGAAAATATCGGCGCTCGCAGGCTTTCAACGGTGATGGAGCGCCTGCTGGATGATGTGAGTTTTAACGCCACCAACCTTGGCGGGCAAACCATCACCGTAGACGCAGGTTATGTTGATGCCCGCTTGGGCGAGCTCAGCATGAACGAGGATTTGTCGCGCTACATTCTCTAAAAGACCTCTAAACGGCTTCGCTCAGCACTTCAGCGTGCGTCAGACCGTTACAACCTGGCTATTTCTCAGGTATCACATTCAGTTCAATCTCTAAGTGCTTAATTTAGAAGGTTATTTTGATAAAATCAATCTTTTAAACATCGCCTAAGTTGTTGATTTCATTGAAAATAATCCCCTTACCCCCTCTTGCGCGCAGCTGATTTGCTGCTACAGTGCAAAAATGTGCAATTAAGTGGTATTTACTGCTTTTGCGCCACTATTTTTGGTGTTTTTGATCGAGGGGGCGAATCAGGTGTTCCAAGGGGCTTCTCAGTTGAGTCTGGATGGCAAGGGTCGGTTGTCGGTGCCAACACGGCATCGCGACGTACTCATCGCAACATCGCAAGGTCTTCTGACGATGACCAAACACCCCCACGGCTGCATCATGATATTTCCGCGCCCAGAATGGGAGAAATTTCGCGGGCGCATTGCGGCACTGCCCATGTCGGCGCAGTGGTGGAAACGCATTTTCTTGGGCAACGCCATGGACGCCGAGATCGACGGCACCGGGCGCGTTTTGATCTCGCCGGAGCTGCGCAACGGCGCCTCCGTCGTCAAGGACGCGGTGCTGTTGGGCATGGGCGAGCATTTCGAGCTTTGGGACAAGGCGACTTACGAGGCCCGTGAGGCCGAGGCGATGCAGGGCGACATGCCCGACGTCTTCAGGGATTTCTCTTTTTGAGAGCGGGCGGTGAACACCACATGGCAACACACCACCGTCTTGTTGAACGAAGCAGTCGAAGCGCTTCTCGGCACGACAGACCACTCGACCACCCCGCTGGCCGAAGCAACTTTCGTGGACGCAACTTTTGGACGTGGTGGCCATTCGCGTTTGCTGCTCTCGAAACTGCCTCCGACGGCGCGGCTGATCGCGTTCGACAAAGACCTGGAAGCCGTCGCGGCAGCGTCTGCAATCAGCGACGCGCGCTTCTCGATCCGTCACGATGGGTTCAAGGAAATCGCGCAGATTCCGGTGGCCAGCGTGACGGGAATATTGTTGGATCTGGGCGTCAGCTCGCCCCAGATCGACAAGCCCGAACGCGGTTTCAGCTTCAGGTACGACGCGCCGCTGGACATGCGCATGGACACCTCGCGCGGACAAACTGTGGCCGAGTGGCTGGCGACAGCCTCAGTGGAAAAAATTGCGGAGGTGATTCGTGACTATGGTGAAGAACGGTTTGCTGGCAACATTGCAAAGGCGATTGTTGCGCGCCGACAGGCTCGGGGCCCAATTTCAACCACCGCCGAGTTGGCCCAGCTCGTGGCTGACACGGTCAAAACCCGCGAGCCGGGCCAGAACCCTGCAACGCGCACATTTCAGGCTCTTCGGATTCTCGTCAACGCCGAGCTTGAAGAGCTGCAGGAAGCGCTGAATGCGAGCCTCGCCCTCCTGCAACCCGAAGGACGGCTCGTCGTGATCGCCTACCACTCGCTGGAAGACCGGATCGTCAAGCAGTTCATCGCGCGCAATTCCCGCGCGGAGGTGGATCGCCGCGCGCCCTTCGCCGAACCCAAGGCGATGAAGCTGCGCGCGATCGCCCGCGTGAAGCCGTCCGCCGCCGAAGTGCAGGCGAACCCGCGGTCGCGCAGCGCAATCATGCGGGTGGCCGAGAGGACGGACGCATGACAGGAATGCGGACAACCGATCGCGAAGGACGCGAAGGATTCGCGAAGGACGCGAAGGAAGACATTTTCATTTTTCATTTTTCTTGTTTGCATTCTTTGTGTTCTTCG
>JANOYE010000281.1:0-3658 GCA_031428695.1 Rhodoferax sp.
CTGCGCTCACGCCAAATTTCTCTTCGATGGCTTTCACCAGGTCGTTGAGTTCCATGACCGTCATGCTGTCCAGCGCGGTCAAAAATGTGTCTTTATCGAATGCCATTTTGATGTCCTCTAATTTCCGTTAAGTTGGTTGACCAGTTGCTGCGATTCAGGCCGCAACTGCTTCGGCGGCCACTGGGGCCTCGCTCTCGCCCTTTTTTGCCGCGATAGCAGCCAGCACACGCGCTGTCCGCGAAATCGGCGACTGCAACAAGCCCAACAATTGCGCCAGCAACACCTCTTTGGTGGGGATGCTTGCCAATTGCTTCACGCCATTCACATCCAAGGCTTTGCCAGCATATGCACCACCGCGGATCACCAATTTGTCATTGGTTTTCGCGAAGTCCGCCACCACTTTCGCGGCGGCGACTGCATCGACTGAGAAGCCATAGATCAGCGGGCCGGTCATCAGGTCTGAGACCACGGCAAATCCGCTGGAAGCGACAGCACGGCGGGCCAAGGTGTTTTTCAACACACTCAGGCTCACACCATTGCTGCGCGCTGCCGAGCGCAATTTGGTCATGTCTGCGACCGTGATGCCACGGTATTCCGCCATCACAAGCGTTTGAGCTTTTGCGGCGAGGCCAGTCACATCACTGATGACCGCTTCTTTCTCACTGCGATTGAGACTCAAGGTCTACTCCTTCTAAATGTGTTCTTTGGCCAGGTCAATTGACCCTTGCCTCCAAACACGCCACATTGCAGCGACCAACTGTTGACGAAATCAAATTCCTTGAATTCAATTCTTTCTGCAGCGGGATCGCCATCTGCGTTGGCAGGATTAAGTGTTCCACTGCAGTCCTGCAGCCAACACGCCAACGGTCTTGGATGGCCTGGCGAAGTTTTGCAACGCCGTCAGCCCACCACATCAAGCCGCTTTTTCAAGCGGCCTGAAATTCCTAAAGGTTCAAGCCGAAATGGTCTGGGTATCCACACGGACGCCCACACCCATCGTGCTGGAAACTGCCACTTTCTTCAAAAACACACCCTTGCTGGACGCTGGCTTGGCTTTCACCAAAGCGTCGATCAGCGCGGCCAGATTGCCTTGCAACTTGTCGGTGTCAAACGAGCGGCGACCAATCGTCGAATGGACGATGCCAGCCTTGTCAACACGGAACTGCACCTGGCCCGCTTTGGCATTGCGCACAGCGCCTGCCACGTCAGGCGTGACGGTGCCGACTTTGGGGTTAGGCATCAAGCCACGTGGGCCGAGAATTTGGCCCAAGGTGCCGACAACGCGCATGGCGTCAGGCGCGGCGATGACCACGTCAAAAGGCATGTCACCCGCCTTCACGCGGGCCGCCAAGTCTTCCATGCCAACGATATCAGCGCCAGCAGCGCGGGCTTCGTCAGCCTTGGCGCCTTGGGCGAACACCGCCACACGTTTGGTTTTGCCGGTGCCATTGGGCAACACGACAGCGCCACGCACCACTTGGTCGGACTTCTTGGCGTCAATGCCAAGCTGAACCGCCACGTCAATGGATTCGTCGAACTTGGCGGTGGCAGCGTCTTTGACCAGGCCCAGGGCGTCGGCCAACGCGTACAGCTTGTTGCTGTCAACCTTGCCCACTTGGGTTTTTTGCTTTTTGCTGAGTTGCGTCATTTCAAACCCCTTCGACTGTCACGCCCATCGAGCGGGCAGAGCCGGCGATGGTGCGAACCGCTGCGTCCATATCGGCCGCAGTCAGGTCTTTCATTTTTGCCTTGGCGATTTCTTCCAGTTGGGCGCGGGTGACCTTGCCAACTTTGTCGCTGTGTGGCTTCGGTGAGCCTTTGTCAATCTTGGCAGCCTTCTTGATCAGAATCGACGAAGGCGGCGATTTGATGATGAAGGTAAAGCTCTTGTCGGCAAATGCCGTGATGACCACGGGCAGCGGCAGACCGGGCTCAACACCTTGTGTCTGCGCGTTGAACGCCTTGCAGAACTCCATGATGTTCAAACCGCGCTGACCCAAAGCTGGGCCGATCGGGGGGGACGGGTTGGCCTTGCCAGCTGGCACTTGCAGCTTGACAAAACCGACAATTTTCTTCGCCATGTTTTACTCCTTGCGGGTAATAACGCCTGGTGGCTGCCATCATCGGCAGACCGGGCTCCCCGGGGTTAACGACTCTCTATCTTCTGATCCGCGCCGAGTCGAAAGAGCGCGAATCCACTTTCAATAACTTGCCAGAACCTGTCTGACCTAGCCTGACAAACTTAAGTTTTACTGAAACTTACGTTTTCTCGATTTGAGAGAACTCCAGCTCCACCGGCGTCGCGCGGCCAAAAATCGTGACCGACACCCGCACTTTGCTCTTGTCGTAATTGACGTCTTCGACCGACCCGTTGAAGTCGGTGAACGGGCCGTCTTTGACGCGCACATACTCGCCCACCACAAACTCGACTTTGTGGCGCGGCTTCTCGGTGCCTTCTTGCATCTGATTGACAATCTTCATCACTTCAGCTTCAGAAATAGGCGTTGGCCTGTGGTTTTTAGCGCCGCCGACAAAGCCTGTGACTTTGTTGGTGTGCTTCACCAAGTGCCAGGTGTCGTCGTCCATGATCATTTCGACCAGTACATAACCCGGGAAAAACTTGCGTTCCGTGGTTTTCTTCTGGCCGTTTTTGATTTCGACGACTTCTTCCATCGGCACCAGAATGCGGCCAAACTTGTCTTGCATGCCTGAACGGGTGATGCGCTCAAGAATGTTGCGCTCCACCGCTTTTTCCATGCCCGAATAGGCGTGAACGACATACCAACGTAAATCCGGGTTGGCGGGCGCGGCAAGCATGACGTTTGCAGCGCCTTCCGGCACCAAGGCCTGGTTGGGCAAAGTCTCTACAACATCGGTCATTACTTTTTCCATCCCAGAATCAGGTCGTAAAACAGCCACTCAAGCGTTTTGTCGGTCAGCCACAGGAACAGCGCCATGACCAGGACAAAGGCGAACACATAGGCGGTCAATTGCATGGCCTCCTTGCGCTCAGGCCACACCACCTTTTTGACTTCGCGCCAAGCATCGCGGCCAAAAGCAAACAGCTCTTGGCCCGGCTCGGACGTGAAAAACACCACCACGGCCGCAGCCAGACCCAAGATCAGCGCACCCCACTGGGCTATTTGCCCTTGTTTGGTCAACAGGTAAAAAGCGGCCAATGCAGCAATCACCAGCGCGGCGGCAGCGGCCAGCTTGGCTTTGTCGCCTGCGGTATTGACTGTTTCGACTTGTGGTGTTGCCATTTAAATTAACCCATCTGCTACTTGCTACTTTGGCGCCTTGCCGGGCTCCTTTTAAGCAGCCTCTTTAGACGCGCAAGCCCGTCATTCTCATGACGGGCCGATTTGCCACCTGGGGCTGGCCCCTCATGCAATTGAAGGACCGGCAAAACATCAGGTGGCAGGGGCAGTAGGAATCGAACCTACAACCTTCGGTTTTGGAGACCGACGCTCTGCCAATTGAGCTATACCCCTATGGATTCCTTTTTAGTCGTTACGCCAAAATCTTGGCAACCACACCCGAACCGACCGTCTTGCCACCTTCACGGATGGCAAAGCGCAGGCCTTCTTCCATGGCAATCGGGTTGATCAGCTTGACCGTGATGCTGACGTTGTCGCCCGGCATCACCATCTCTTTG